>JBHLQJ010000010.1:0-23213 GCA_048884945.1 Candidatus Thorarchaeota archaeon
GGCAATTATACTATGTTTTTTGAAAACCTCAGCATTTAGCTTCGCAGCATTCTCGTTTGCGCCGAAAAGATCTTTCTGAATGTCGATATTGACTGTTTTACGTCTATCTTTGTAATCTGACATCTTTCACCGACCTTCGTATTCAGGTATTTCTTGGAGCTGCAGGTTGGAGTATAGATATTGTCCTACAATTGGTCTAATGATTGTCTTCTCAAGAACAAGAGCAACAACAGCCCAGAGAAATGCTTGCATCATATCAATTGTCGCTGCAATCAGGTTGACAATAAATGGGTCAACAAAAGAAGCGAAAACTGTTATTGTCGGAAGAAAACCACCAATCACTCCACTACCAAGAACCACAAGCAGGTAGTATTTTGCAGTATCACGATTAGCTAAATAGATTGCATATCCGGATCCAAGTCCCAAGCATATATTGCCAAACATTGGTAATAGGGGAATCTCTGTTCCTGAAAGTGCTCCAGATGCCCCCACTATTGCTCCCACAACCACACCTCCTGGCAAACCTCCGACTATACCTGCCAAGATTGAAAACATAAATCCAGGAGTGAGGACAACCACGTTAGGAATAATTGGAATTTGAATGGCATATCGTACCACGATGCCTAAAGCTGCGATTAATGCAAGAGTTGTTAGCGCAACCGTGTTTGATTTCATTGGCATAATCGACATTTGCAGTTGCCTCAGGTAGTAGGATTACTGAAGCGCTTGCGGCCAGCTCTGTAACAAGAAGCTTTTGGTTGCTTCATACCATTCATCAAGTTGAGCAAGTATCTCTTTTCGCACTTTTTCTGATGATATGGCTCGATATTCGTAGTAATATCCACCTCTCTCAATGAAAATCATATTTCGCTCAACTAGATTCTTTTTGTGAAGTCTGTTCAAAACTCGCTGGACTGTACTCCTGTCTTTGCCAATTAACTCGCTTATCTGCTCAACAGTTTTTGGGGAATCCATCAAAGCAAAGTATGTATCAATCTCACTATTCCGAAGCCCAAAAGCGCAACACAATAAATCAGAGGGCTTTTCGAAACTCTTACTGAACAGTCCAACCAATGGCTCCCGTACACTCATCGCAATCATTCTAATAGGAGAATTCGAGGCTTTAAAACAGTTGTGTAAGGTATTTGCACAACCGAATTATAGGATAATACTGTGTTTCAAAAGGATTCGACTCGAAATGAGATTGGTGCAGTTGAATGGATTTCAGTTCATTCCATCATAATAATGAGGATCAAGATGATTGGGCAAGGCAAGAAACATCTGCTCGTAGACTTCAGCCTATCAACTTCGCGCCTCTAAAAGGGGCTATCGAAGCAGATCCCGTCAGGGCAAGGGTATTGAAAGTCCTTATAGAAGATGGTAATTGGGTAACAACAGCAGACTTACTGAGGGCGGCTCGCCAAGAACGACCCATTGTAGGAGCAGTCACAATCGGAACTATATTGAATGGAATGAATGAATTGGTTGCTTCGCGGCTAATATTAAGTAGAACCTCTTTGACCTCAGGTATAGATTGGGCCGAATGGAGAATTAATCCAGACTGGTTGGAACCAACTAGAAAATTGCTTCAAATGATGAGAAGACCCAAATTCAGACCAGCATCGTCTGAGGATTTTCCAGGAAGGAACGAGAGACTTCTGGATGATTTAACTTGAGGTTTTTACTCATTTTTGAGTAGCTAGTGTTTTATGGGTAAATTAATAAGTGAGTGTCTTCGGCTGTAATTGTATGGTAGACCACACTACCCAAGGGGCATCTGAAATGGTTCAAAAAGATGAAAAGGAACTTCAAGAGTTTGAACTCACTGAGGTCTCTGAGCGTACTGAGAGAGTTAAGAAGATAGCAGTGGGAGGGATTCTGGCTTCGCTTTCCGTAGCTGTTGCACCGTCTGTTGGATTCATTGCAAGAGTAGCTGGGTGGGGAATCGCACTGTTTGACCATGTGTCTATTTTCTGGATGGTTTCATTTCTGATTGGAGGCCCGATAGTAGGATCTATCAGTCTAGTTGCAGGAGGGATTGCTCTCTTTCCTTTCGATCCATTTTCACCCTTTGGCCCAATTTTCAAAATGGTTGCTACATTGCCTATGATGGTCGTACCATGGTATGGTGTTAGGAAGGTTAAAAACGGCATGAAGGGAGAGTCCCTTTCCAAACCCAAGTTTTATGCGACTCTTATGGTTCTAGCCTTCCTGTTACGTGTTTCGATCATGGTTCCGATTAACATCGCATATTTAGCACTTTTCGCCCCAGTTATCTCATTGGAAGTTATCATAAACTTTGGAATAATTCTGAACGCATTTCAGAGTCTTTGGGACGCATTGATTCCATTCATTGCTGTTCATCCGACAGGAGTATTCAAACATTTCAAGATGTGGTGAATAAAAAGGAACTCTGAAACAGCCGGAATTCGCTTATATAGACAGACGCAACATTCTATCGTGAACCTCACCTTATTTGAGATGATAAATCGTGCGGCGCTGTGAATTCTGTGACAGCCCTGTTCCGGCTGATGCAACTATATGTCCAGTCTGTAAGGAAACAATTGCAGAAGAAACCCTCGAAAGAATTTTACCAATCCTGAAGAGACCCGAGTCTCCTGAAGTCAAGTTCATGGGGACGCAAGAGAGGATGTGGGGAGTGATACGAAGACCAGCTGCCGCATATCGAGATATAGGACAAAGACCAGATGCAGCAGGACCATTCATGATAATCATAATAAATGCATTAATTATCGCTGGACTTTATCTATCTCTGACTTCAAAAATTACAACCCATGTCATAGTTAATGCAACTAGCGGTGAAATTGGACCCGCTAACTTACTGGCTAGCCCTCAAGGTTCAATGGCGTGGGCAATAGCCCTCGTAGGACTAATGCCAAGCATCATGGTAGGAATAATCTATTTGATTGTTGGGACTGTGTTTGCACATTTTGCATTCAAGATTACTGGTGGCACCGGAGGCAAAATGAAAACGCTATCCGTTGTTGGATATAGTATGATGCCTGTTATTTTAGTGAGGCTGATCGCAATACTTGTAGTTCTTATTGCGTTGCCACCCTTTCCTGATGTGGTAGACTTCGATCCAGGGTCTCTAGCATTCTTTACTCCAGAAATAATTAACTGGGCTTACAGTTCGGGGATTTGGTATACAATAGATATCATGACTACAGGGGCATTTCTATGGACCGGCTATCTCTTAATATTCGGAATCAGAGAGGCTCACGACACTTCGACCGTATGGGCGGCCCTTGTGGCAATTGCATGTGTGATTGTCTTAGTGTGGACTTTTTGGCAAGCTCATTAAAATAGGATGCCATAAAGAGGAATTACTACAAAGGCAATTAGACCAACTAGTGCGCCTATCTTATCCAATGTACTTCCAATTAGAAGTGCTCTTTTATTATCAGGTCCTGTGAGAGGAGCAATTCCAGCACCAATGACGATGGCTGCACCCAAGAGGAGTAATGGCCATAAATCCCAACTCGCGAAATCCAAAATCCAAATCAGGATATAGCAGAAAACCCCTATGAAGTTCAGAGCCGCAGCAACAGCTGCTGCAACATTATAGCCATAGACCCTAGCAATAGTACGAACATCTCTTGCTTTATCGCCTTCAACATCTTCAGCCCCCTTGATGGTTTCTCTGGCTTGTAGAATTAGAAAAGCTGTAAAAAAGAACAGCCAGTGCGGCAATGGAATTGCGGATACTAGAGGTAAGCCAATAGTTTCACCATACGCAAAGGCACCATATAAAATTCCAAAAGCAAATGAAAATGCCACCATGAAATTTCCAGCAAGCCCTAATGTCTTTACTTTGGCGGCGTATGCATATCCGATGATCAGAAAGCAGAATACGATCAACGCACTATATGGACCTGTCAGAATAGCAAATAGGAGACCAGTTAAACTCAGAAACACGACGTATATCCATGCCTGTCTGATAGTCATCCTTCCGCTTGGTAAAGCACGATGTGGACGATTTATCTTATCGACCTCGACATCAAAGATGTCATTTACAACATTGCCACCTGCCGCGACAAAGAAATATGTAATATAGCCATAGATGAAAAGAAGCAGAAAATCAGTGATTCCAGTGCCAACTTGAGCCATTCTATATGCCATGGCTACTCCTGCAATGACTGTAAGACCACCTATGATGCAATTCTGAGGTCGAATAATAGATAGGAAAGCCATCGGATAAAACCGCTTTTCTCCAGCAGTAACAGGCGATGATTCTGTCATATCCAGCACAACTAAGCACTCCAGAAACAGCTTCAATTAAAGACTTGTGGACAATAGTCACTACACCTAATTACTCATATTGATTCAATATTGCAAGCATTGATGAGGTTGAGAGATGGACAATGTTCTCTTTGGTCCTGCAGGATATCCTACTGAAGCACATGGCAATGTAAAGCGAGTCTTTGAAATCTTAAGAGAAACAGGATTGAGTGCATTGGAATATGCAGCAGTGCATGGACTGCAAACTAAAGAGGAGAAGGCCAGATTAATTGGAGCAGTAGCAAAAGAGTCTGGTGTTTTCATGAGTCTTCACGCGGCATATTATATCAGCCTAGCCTCAAGAACTCCTCGTGTTAGAGAAACATCGAAGAACAGGTTAGTCAAAGCGCTTAGATTTGCCCCTCTAATGAATGTAAAGCGAATTGTATTCCATCCAGGATCGTTGGGGGGTTTGAACGAGAGTGAGGCTCATGCAATAATCAGAGGTGCATTGAAGAGTGTCTGGGAAACAGCAGGTGAGGAGAGTGGAGGTGCATTTCTAGCTCCAGAAATCGCTGGTAAATTGTCAGGTTATGGTTCAGTGGACCAAATCATTCGTCTATGCCAAGAACTTGAAGGGTGTATTCCAACAATTGATTGGGCACATCTCTATGCAAGAAGCCAGGGCGAGATAAATGATAAACAGAGTTATCTCAAAATCCTGAATCAATTCGAAAATGAGTTAGGAGAACTATTCGTAAAGAATATGCATTTCCATATCAGTGGTATCACATTCACAGAGAAGGGAGAGGTGGCTCATCGACCTCTAGGAGAAGAGTGGGGACCAGATATCTTACCACTAATAGAAGTGATTCAAGAGGTGGGCTATACCCCCACTTTCATAAGTGAATCGACAAATCCACTTCAGGGGGCACTATATGCCAAATTCCTCTTTGAAGAGCTGGAGAAAGAAAGAAAATGACAAAACTAGCTTTTGTGCTTGGTTCAAATTGGCTACTCAGCATCGCTGAGCTTCTGGTCCATATTCAGGACAGAGGGTACAAGGGGTATTTAGTAGACCATACAAGAAATGCAGCCATTATAGAGATTGAACAAAAGCTAAACAATGACCAGATTGTGGATATGCAGTCAGCTCTTGGAGGTTGCTATAAAATTGGCAAGGTTATTTGGGAGTATGACATCGACATTCCATTAAGAGCTTATCCAATTAAGAAGACCGCAAATAAGGAGCATCTGGATGAGATCAAAAAATGTCCTTGGCTCAAGATTGTATGGCCAAGAGTCAAAGGGAAGAAAATCAAATTTGGAGTCAGCACCTATCCGATTATCGATGGGAAGTTTCCGATTAATTTCAGAAGATTCTCACGAGGAATGAATGATGAGGTAAAGAAATTACTTCTGGAGAATGGAGCAAGAAGAGCTGACTATTATATCTATGATGAGCCAGATAGAAGGGTGGAGGGTAGACTGAACATTGCACTTTGGCCGAAATCAATTGCTCGGAACTCTTTACTGACGCCACCAAATGCAGAGATTCTGGCAGTTTTCTCTGAAACTCGATTATACTTCGCCAGAACAAATGTAGTCTACGATTCTATGCTGCAACAATACAGAGACGAATCAAGACCATTTGTTTCAGCTGAAATCAGCACAAGTCCCAAAATATGTAGAACTTTACTTAACCTCGCAGGAGCAAGACCCGGGGACACAGTTTTGGACCCTTTTTGTGGAACAGGGACTCTTCTCATGGAAGCGGCAATCTTAGGAATGAAATGTATCGGTGTTGATATAGATGGAAACCAAGTTCAAGGTGCAAGGTCAAACATGAAATGGTTGGCTAAAGACCTTGGACAGAAGTTGGAATATGACATTTTCATAGGTGACTCTAGACAATTGTCATCACTCATTAAGAAAGAGGTTGATGCTGTAGCATTTGAGCCAATTCTAGGACCCATCTACAAGAAAACACCTACAATGGAGGAGGCTGAAGAAACAATCGACGAACTTACAACTCTTTATCGTAGTGTACTCAATCAGATTTCGAATATTCTTCGACCAGATGGCCGTGTTGGTATGACTATTCCAGTAATAAAGACGGAAAGTGGACCAATATCAATCAAATTTAATGATTTGACAAGGGATACAGGACTAACGCTTTACAGGATGCTATCTAGCAACTCTATTAAGAGTAGAAAAGAAATTGACCCACGATTGAAAATAAGACCAGAGCGAGAACTCATTCCAGAGAGGAAGAGGGGGCAGTTGGTTCAGCGGGCACTCATCGTTCTTGAAAAGTAATTAAAAAAGATATCTAACGACATCGTCAAGGATTGCATATGTCTGTAATCGTTGGATATCGTGCTTCACATATGGCATGACATAGTCGAATAACATGTCACGATATGCTTTTGGAGTCACTATTTCACGAACAGCTTTTCCAATTAGTCGTAGTAACTCCTCGAGAGAGTCGCGAAGATGTTGGTAGGCAACAGTGTTGACATCGATGTCTAAAACCTCAATCCCTGCAACATCAATTGGTACTTTTTGGAGGAATGGATATCGATCTAACAGGGGTTCTGTCAAGCTATTCATTCGCTTGACAATGGCCTCCTTTTTCTGTTTTGATCCTTTCACTTTCATAATTCCTCTGAAGATATGGCTATAGACCTCAAGACAGTCCATAGACTTGCCAGCAACAAGGCTCTCGTCTGTCACTTCATATTGAGTTACTAACTCGTCAACAAAATTACCAAAATTCTTGAACGTATTTGGAGCGCCATGCCATTTTTTCAATACTTCAGCAATATTCGTGTTGGGGGGAACTTCTTTATTCATGAATTCATTTAGTGCATATTCAAGCATAAAACGCATGTGTCCAAGCCGAGCTGCTTTCGAAACAACCATGACAAAAAGAAGGTGCTCATTAGCTTCCCAGACGTATCTGTTCGTTTCAGTATCAATAGTCTTTAGGGTTTCATTTGATGCCTTGTCAATGAACGTATGGGTTGCAGAAAGAAATGGTGCAATCAAATCCATATCCAACTTAACGGCATCAGAATAGCATTTAGCGACTAGATTCCTACCACTACCTCGCTCGATTAGCCAAACGCCTAGTATCGACCGTTTTGTGGACATGATAATTCTCACTGTAGTTTATTTCGAAATCTAACATGATAAGCCTATATACGACAGGGGAAATATGAATTTGGATATAAAATCCAATTCTGAAAACAAAAAGGGAGAAGAGGGGGAAAACCCCCCTCCATAGCTCAAGTAGTTGAGATTCCTAACTTCTCAACCATTTCCTTGTAGCGATTTCTCACGGTGACCTCAGTCACACGTGCTGTTCGAGCAATCTCAAGTTGGGTCCGTCTAGCACCTGTAAGGATGCTAGCAACATAGATTGCTGCAGCCGCCATTCCTTTGGGGTCCTTACCAATCGTAAGTCTTTGCTCCCTCGCCAACTCTAGTATATCAATGGCCTTTTTCTTCGCCTCACCTGGAAGTTCCAGTTCGGTGCCAAATCTGTGAACAAATTCAGCAGGATTACTATGAGGTATCTTGAGGTTAAGATACCGAAGAATGAGTCGAACACAAAGGCTGAGTTCCTTCCGTGTGATATGTATCTGTTCAACAATTTCCTCAAGAGGACGTGGAACCTGATGCACACGACACGCAAGGTAGAGCGAGGCCGCAATCATTCCAAGAATAGTACGACCACGGGTCAGCCTTTTTCTCAAGGCTTTCCTGTAGATCACGGCAGAGGTTTCTCGAATTGAATATGGAATACTCAATTGAGAACTGATTCTATGAAGCTCGGTCATCGCAACAGCTAGGTTGCGTTTGTCAGAAGAGTGCACTTTGGTACGAATTTGCCATTTTCTAAGCCTGTGAATCTCTGCTCTTCGTGTTGAAGTCAGTTTTCTTCCAGATGCGTCAACATTCTGTCGGCCTATAGTAGTAGTAAGACCTTGGTCAAACTTACTCCAGTCTGTAGGGCCTCCTACACGCTGCCGGGCATTCTGCTCATCAGATGTAAAGGCTCTCCATTCTGGTCCCATGTCTATGGAACGGTCTGAAAGAACAAGTCCGCAACTAGAACAAATAACTTCTCCACGAGTGTGGTCGATATATACATCCACACAGCTGCAGGCATTACAAACATAGCTGGCCGAACCAATGGGCTCTCTCTTTTTTTGGGTCTTTGAGTGTCTGCTGGCCAGTCCAATCATCTCCATGCAGGCTCACTCTGCGAGTGACACTGCGGTCAGAGCTGTGAGTAGATCGAATGCATCGACTCCCTCTGGCGCGAAGGAGTCCTTGTCGTTTTTGGCGCGGATAATTCGTCCAACGGGAGAACGAACAGGAATGCGCACACAAAAATGAATATAAAGCCTTTGTAAATTAATGAAATAATTCTTTGTTTAATTGATATATATATTGGATGTTTTAACCTTTGTTCTATTTGATGTACATATTTTGAAAAACAGCTAAGAAATCTCCTCATATCTTGAAACTGCCACCATCACCATGCGATTTGTTTGGACTGAAATCAATCCATTTGTCCAAGCGTTTCATTTATGAAGATGCGTTGATGATTCTCTCTTGCGTATAGGTGAGATGTGGTTGACGACGATTTCATTCAATCCATGGGAAACTGTTAGACAGTTAATAGTTAGATTGCTGTCTGAAGTGTTCTCAGTCCCTTCTGAAATCGTCGCAGAATCTATTGAGATACCTCCAGACTCAGCACTAGGAGACCTCGCATCAACAATTGCATTTTCTCTAGCAAAGGAGCTCAAGAAGAACCCAGTCTCGGTTGTCAATGAATTTCTGCCGAAGTTGGTTACTCAATCAAAAAAGGAGCCAATAATCAAAGAAATCACAACCAAGGGACCATACATCAACATCTTCATTGATAAAGGGCAGATGGCAAAGTTAACAATTGAGAGTGCTCTTGATTTAGGCGATTCATATGGACACAGCCAAGAATTTGAAGGCAAGAGAGCACTGGTTGAGTATCCAGCAGTCAACCCCTCCAAACCTTGGCACATTGGTCATGCAAGAAACGCGATTCTTGGAGACACTCTATGCAACATACTTGACTGGGTCGGATATGATGTAATCAGGCTCGACTATGTGAACGACTTAGGTCTTCAGATTGCACAACTGATTTGGAAACTCATGCAGATTGGTGACGAAAGTACAGAGGTAAAGTATGATCATTACTTGGGACACATGTATGTTGATGTTCAGAGTGCATTTGACACTAATAACAAGGTACAAGAAGAGGTAAGGGAAGTTTCCAGAAAACTAGAAGATCTTGATAGCAGAGAGGCTATGCTGAGTTCCAAAATGGTGACTCGGTGCCTTAACGCACAAAATGAAACATCGTATCGACTTGGCATCTTCCACGATTATCAAGTATGGGAGAGTGCAATTGCACACAGTGGCATTCTAGAATTAGCCCAGAAAATGATGTTAAAATCGGACAATATCCTGAAACTTGATGAAGGTGAGAAGGCGGGTTGCATAGTTGTGAATCTATCGGTGATTGATGAGTTCAAGGACATGAAAGACCCGTACAAGGTCTTATTCAGATCTGATGGAACAAGGACATACACAGGCGCTGATGTCGCCCTTCAACTCTGGAAATTCGGAATAATCGAAGATCCCTTCAAGTACTCACTATTTGAAAATCAGCCAAATGGCAAACCAGTTATGCGAACTGATCTCAAAGGTAAGAAAGTGAGTTTAGGCAAGTTTGACATCGTGATGAATGTTATCGGATCCGAACAAGCACATCCTCAAAGGATGGTATATACCATCTTGGATATTCTTGGATATTCCAAAGAGAGCGAAAATTCACATCATGTTGCATACGAGTTTGTAGCTCTTGAAGACACCGAGTTCTCTGGTAGACATGGGACATGGATTGGGTATTCGACTGATGATGTTCTTGATAAAGCAACTGAGCTTGCCAGGATTGAGGTTGACAAGAGAAATCCGGACGAGGATGAATCTTTCAAAGACATAGTAGCAAATCAGGTTGGTGTTGGAGCCGTACGTTATTTCATGCTCAATGCTTCACCAGATAGAAAAATCACTTTCAGATGGAATGAAGCTCTTGATTTCAATGGCGATGCAGCTCCATATCTCCAATACTCATATGCAAGAGCCCAAAGAATATTGGAGAAGGCAGGGGATGAATCTAAAACAAGGATTGACCTGAAGCTTCTATCAACTGACGCAGAGTTTGCTCTGGTTAAAGCAATAGCGCAAGTACCAGAAGAAATCCTCGAGGTTGTTAGGTCTCTGAAAAAGAATGTATGGGGCACTACTTTCAACGCCAATAGGATTACGGCATATACATATGGCTTAGCAAATCTATTCAGCAAGTTCTATGATTCTTGTCCAGTACTGAAAGCAGAGTCGAAGATAAGGGCATCAAGATTAGCACTTGTGCGTGCCTTTAAGATTGCAATGGCAAACTGCCTGACAGTATTAGGCATACCAATTGTCGACCGAATGTAGTTTATCCTGAAGTGACTGTGGCTTTCTCGACAACAAATGAAGGGGATATCATTGCGAGGGTGGTCTTGGAGTCGTCACCGACTCGGCTAATCCTCTTTAGCAAGTCACGCATGTTTATTCCAACAAGTGTATTTTTGAGTGGATGTTTGATCTCACCTCTTTCAATGAAGAAACCCTCGTAGAGCATTGCACTGAGGTCGCCAGTTGTCATATTGGGTCTATCAGCCGTGTTTCTACAGAGAACGCCTCGGTCTATCTCTGATATTAGATCATCTAGAGTTCCTCGTCCCGGTTTAATGATGAAGTTTGAGGTGGAGATTGAAGGCATACCTGAGTATGATGGTCTACTAGCATTACCAGTGTTTGGTACATCATCTTTGAATGCAGTATAGGAGTTATGAAGTAGATTTTTCAGAACGCCCTTTTCAATTATCGAAGTCCGTTGCGAAGGGACACCTTCAGCATCAAAGGATCTTGAACCAAGCCCTGCTGTTAATAAAGCATCATCAACAATCTCGAGATTTTCTGATGCAATAGTGGCACCAAATGAATCTGTGATGTAAGAACGTCCTTTCTGAACCTCCTCTGCACTCACTGCGCCAGCGAATCCATAGCCTATGACAGTTCCCCCACCAAGTGGAGCAAAAACCACCGGCATTTCACCACCCTCAATGGTCTTGGGACCCAGCATACTGAGAGTTAACTCAGCTGCATTTTTACCAACCTGTTCGGGGTCAATCTCACTTAGGTCACGGGTGAATTGATAGTCATAACTTGTCGTTTGGTCATCTGCTTCCTTGACAACAGGTGAAGAGGAAAGGAAGATGGATGTTCTTGGTTCGGAGAACGAAATGCCTAGTGAGTTCACAACGGTACTTATTCCAGAGGAGCTCTGGACACCTGCTGCGATAGCATACTTCCGACCTTCGAGAGCTTGCTTCGAGGAATCGATGATTCTAATTATCATTTCTGCAATTGCTTCTGAAGGAAGTTCCGCAATGTTCTTGTCATAGAGACCACTCACTGATGGATGCGAGTTGCTGTTAGACGGAAGACTCACAAAGTCAGGATCAGGAAAGGAAGCCTTCGCGAGTTTAACAGATTTTCTGACCGCTTCATGTACATCCTCCTTTGAAAGCGTAGTTACAAACGCAAAACCGATTCTTTTGCCTATTACAGCTCGAATGCCAATACCAGCGTCACGTTTCTCTTCTGCGTTCCTAATAGCTGAGTTCTCAGCTTCAATGGCAAAAGAGCGAAACTGTCCAACATACGCCTCAGCTTGAGAGGCTCCAAGTTTCTCAGCAATCTTAACAGCAGATTCCGCCACCTCGAAGAGCTTTTCCTCCATTTCACAAACCTCCCACTGGCACTTGCCTGATTCTCGCATGAGGACCTCCGGTCATGGTTGGAACACTCTGTCCATCCTTTCCGCAAATTCCTCCTTCCAATTCAAAATCTTTCCCGATGGCATCAATCTTTACTAATATTTCGAGGATGTTTCCTGCAAGTGATACATCTCGAACCATAGTACCTTTCTCACCATTTTGAATCAGATATCCGTGACTAGCTTGGAACATGAATTGTCCTTTTGCTGATTGTGTATAACCATAATTGAAACTGCATAGAAGTATGCCATTCTTGGTGTCTTCAATTAGTTCATCTACAGCCCAGTCCTTTGGTTCCATGAAGGTGTTGCTCATTCGTGGTAGAGGGATATGCATGTATGACTGAGATCTTGCAGCACCATTTGGTTCTTGTTCTAGACGACTTGAAGTTTCCAAACTGTGAAGTAAGTCTGTCAAAACACCATTCTTCACCAAGAACCTTTTCTTTGTTTTAGTACCTTCCCAGTCATATTCCGTGGAACCTCTCATTCCAAGCAAAGTTGGATCATCACTAATGCTGAGATATTCAGGACCAACTTCTTTGTTTACCATATCCTCAAGCACTGTTGAATGAGCTAGCCAATTATCAGCTTCGGTGGCATGGCCAAAAGCTTCATGGGTTACAACACCATTAAGGGCGGGATCCAGTACAACATCATATATCCCTCCTTCAGCCATTTTTGATGATAAGAGTTCTATAGCGAGTTGAGCAGCTTTTGTTCCAATGTTTTGCACTGCTTCAGTTTCCATTTCCTCGAAACCACTTCGAAGGCTTATGGACTGCTGAGTCCTTTGTCTATTAGGACCTTCTTTTGCAGTTGGAACGGAAATGATGCGAGGGATTGAATTCTCAAGATAGACCTTTGTTCCTAAGGAATTTGCAGTGAATATCTCTGAAGTAAGTTCTCCATATATTGTCCGAGTGGATACGATTCGTTCATCAAAATCGCGTGCTTGGTCATCAATCATTTTGACAAACTGCATCTTTTCATCAATTGAAACACTTTCGAATGGTTTTTTCACTCTCAGAATGACCTTGTCTTCAAACACTGGGCCATCTATAGTAAACCGCTCTGCAACTTTCTCTTTAGTAGCAATGGCTAATTTTGCAACTGATTCACCAGTTGTACGCATTCCTTCAGGGGTTAAGTTTGTTGTTTGAGCAAACGCCCAAGCACCATCGATGAATGCACGGATTCCAGCACCTTTCATACGAGAGGCCATAGACTGTCTTGTGATACCATCGTTGAGTTCAATGATTGTTGTGGTTGAATTCTCGATTCGCACATCAGCAAAAGAAACTCCAGTTTTGATAGCTGCATCAAGAGCGGCCTGAGCGAGGTCTTCCATAAATATCCCCTTTGGATTGAGCCTCAGCCAATGAAATTGGATATAACTGATATGGCGTGAACATTGTTTCAGAGCAAAGTACAGCGATACCTGAATGTTTCCCGAATAATACACGGGTTATTCTTGGATAACTCCTCGATGTAAGTAGACTACCGGAGGTACTCACTTGACAGAAGACTCTTCAACTGGACAATGCAGATCCTGTCAGTCAAATAAAGCGACACACATGTGTGAAGACTGTGGAGCGGCGTTATGTTCCGAGTGTTTAGAATCAAGGTCTAGTGAATACACCGTCTGTAGTGAGTGTCATCACACACTTGGTACTCCTATACCAGGAGAAAAGTTCGAAGAGTGTCCGCAATGTGAATCAAAAGAATTGAGCAAGGGAAGAAAGACGGTCGATATCTGCCCAAGATGCCACTCATCAAAGGTATCTTTTCTTGAAGACCGAAGAAGATCTTTGGCTTTAGACATGCGGCATTCTATTATGACAGTTCAGTATGGGCACACGAAGCTTAGAGAGTTCACAAACAAACTCGCAAGCGCAAAAAGACTGCTTGTATCTCTCAGGATGGCCAACTTTCTGCATTACAAATGGATTGAAGAAAAGATTGAAGCCATTCAAAATGAACTACCCGCAATCAAGAATAGGATAGCCAGTCAAGCTGAAATCATAGCAAAAAGAATGGCTGCAGAAACAAAAGGTTACCTTGATTATACTCAATGGAATCCAACCCAGTTTCCATTCATTGAAGGAATCACCAATAGAATTACAGAGATGGGTATCTATTACAAACAGAATGTTGATGAATCACTGGACCCTCTAAGAAGTACACTGAAAGACGTCAAAAGGCAGCTTGATGGACTTGACTACTATAAAGGACAATTCGCGACATTCTATGAGCATGGTCAACTTTCAGTAGGAGAACTCCCTGTCTGCGCACTTCCTGATATTAAGATCGCAGGAAGTGATTTTCTTAAGAATGACAAGGCTTTCGGAACTCTATTTATAACAAACAAAAGACTCCTCTTCATTGCAGAAACCGGGCGCGTTAGGAAGAAGATGGATATTGTCTTTGACTTTCCATTAATCTACTTGAAGTCAATTGAAGAAGACGGAAGATTGCGAAAACGCTTAGTCTTGAAACTAAAACAAGGAGAAATCAAAGCAACTTGTTCAGACCAGACAAAAAAGGTTCTCCCGGATTATATTGAGATTGCTAGGAAGTTTGAGAAATACATTCAAACAGATATGCAGAGGGTCAGAAAGATCGAACAGAACGAGGTCAGCACAAGTGATGTGAGACTCAAGATTGAAGGAATGGTATATTCACTCCTCTCGACCAATGACCGGTTAGATTACGATGAAAATGAATCCTTAATGAAGAGAGGTCCACGACCTAGGATAGGAGAATATGAGTCAACACCTATTCGCCAAAATCCCTATGACATCTACTACAGAAAACCGGAGTCCTTTCGTGATGAGCTCAACCGAGTAATTGGACGTTACGATCAGAAACAAAACGAACCTCCAATTTATGATACAAGTCCTCGGATGCAAGCATTGCGTAGGGATGCAGTATCCATTGAAAATGCAATTAGAGACACTGTGCATATGCTTAGAAGTGGGCAGTTAGTTGCTGAAGATTTCATTCGGAGATATAAAGATCTAATGAGAGACTCATATCATAATAAACGTGAAATCGAACGCATTTCACGTGATAATCGTGACAGTCTCTGGTGACGCTACACACCAAGCTCTCGTTCTAAAGCCTTGATGTCTTCCTCCAGAGTTTCAGCTTCACCTACAGGTTTTGTAACTGTTGCAGCATCAGCTAGTCCAGCTTCAGCATCAATCTCTTGAAAGGCAAATGTGAGGTCTTCAGAGGACACTTCCATGGTTGAGTCTAGTGCTTCGTCAGAGATACTAGCTTCTATCTCAAATTCCTCAAGGCGACGAGCAATCTCATCCACATTGGCAACAAGTTTTGAAGCATCAGTTCCATCACCAAGCATCCCAAGAATTTTTGCCACTTCTTGAAGAGCAATTGATGTTTTTGCAGATGTCTGAGCACGATTGAGGTGAGCTAGAATCTTCAGAATTTGTAAACGTGATTTGTCAACAGACAGTGCATATCTTCGAAACCGCACCATTTCAGTAGCATATGTTCGATAAGCTTCCATCTGGCTAGCTTTTCTTGCACGGACTGCACGCGCTTTTGCATCGCGTTCTTCCTTTTCCAATTTGTTTCTTTGGCGCGCTAGTTGCTTTGATAGAATTCTGAGGCGACTTGAGATCTCACCAATGTCTGGTTTCTTTCTACCCCAAGAGAACGCCTTTCTAATTGAACCCAAGAATCTCACCTAATTCTAGGAGCTTTAGCTCTATTCTCTCAAAGGGTAGATAGCGTTTAAACCTTCGCAGTTCAAAGATGATATCATGTATGTATGTGCTGGATATAACAGAAATTCTTAACACCTTATACACAGTGTTCACATGAACTCACATGACGGATCGCGTTGATCATGGACTGAAGGCATTGCTCACAAAGGCAATAGAACTAGATCAGAGGGGCATGAAAAAGGACGCTTGCCAAGAATATCTCAAGGCAAGCAAGATACTCATTAAATTGTCAAACTCTGCAGCATTGCCTTCTGTCAAAAAGCATTATCTTGACAGAGCTCAAGAATGCGTAGACCGGGTAAGGTATCTCTCAGGAATCAAGAAGAAATCGCAGGGACCCGTAGACGGACTTGTTGTACCTCCAAAGGTGGAAATGGGCACGGCTGAGCCTGTACCAATTCAAGAAACCTCAAAGACTGATACTGAACTAGATGATGATGAAAAACGACTTAGAGAGATGATATCCGACACCATCATTACTGAGCGACCAAAAATCAAGATGTCTGAAGTTGCAGGTCTGGGCGATGCAAAGCAGGCAATTGATGATGCGATTCTGGCACCCATGAAACACCCAGAGCTTTTCAAAGGAAAGGCGCGTCAACCGTGGCGCGGTATCCTATTCTATGGACCTGCAGGTTGTGGAAAGACACTTGTTGCTAAAGCTGTTGCATCTGAGGTTAATGCGACGTTCTTCAATGTTTCAGCTGCGAACATTGTAAGCAAGTGGCTAGGAGAATCAGAAAGGCTTGTGATGAGCCTATTTGATTTGGCAAGAAAGAATCAACCTGCAATCATCTTCATTGACGAACTCGATTCCATCGGAGTTTCCAGATCAGGAGATGATGTTGGAGGTGAGCGGCGGCTGAAAACACAATTGCTCACAGAACTTCAGGGATTAGCGAGCGATGAGGAAGACCGTATAACACTCATTGGAGCAACAAACCTTCCATGGGAATTGGATTTTGCTTTGCGTTCGAGATTCGAAAAGAAGATACACGTTCCACTACCGGATAGAGAAGCCCGAGCTAAGATTTTCGAAATTCACATGGATGATGTGGAAGTTTCACCTACAGTTGAATATGAAGAACTCGCGGATTTAACAGAGGGATATAGTGGAAGAGACATCAGTGTGGTTTGCCGCGAGGCTGCGATGGAGCCAATTAGGGATTTGCAGCGTTCAGGTAGAATGGATGATGAGCAGGAGATTTTAGATATTCGTCCTGTATCGAGGGATGATTTCCTGCATGCGATAGAAAATATCCGTCCTGCAACACCTCCAGAGGATGTCAAGCGATACATTGACTGGGCGGAGGGTTCCTAAAGATTGGGCGTTCGCGAGAGAAAGAGAGAGAAAACAGAAACAAAGGAGTCAGCAGAGACTAAAGAACAGGAACCAATGGAATCGACAGCTACTATTGAGAATTCCAAAATTGATGAGGTAAAGCATGTTCCTGAAGTTGTTTTAGAAACCACAGAATCAATTGGGATTGCCGAATCCGAAAAACAAGAGGAAACCCTAGAAGAATCAATCTCAGAAGTTGTACTGACAGAATCTGAATTTGTAATGCCAAGTTGGGGAGATATTGGGGATACTGAATGGATGTACGGGATACCCACAAGAGAAGACGACAGAGAACTCTGGGCAGGAGAGTGGGCTGATTATATATTGGAATGGGCTGAGAGAAGGAAGGTGCATGTGCTCTCAGTCGCTGTTTTCATCAGTGAGCCACCATTCAAAGACTTGAGAAATAAAGTAGATTCATTCAAAGCAATTGCTGAGGTGCTTGTAGAAAAAGAAGTTGCTGAGTGGATAGACAAGAAAAAACGACAACTCAGAGTTTATTGGCGACCTCTTGAAGATTGGACAGATATCCTCTATCAATGGGCACTCAAAACAGGAAAGCTCAGGCTTGATGTGAAGTCAATAGTCATTCAGGAAGTGGGAGAAGACTTTGCGAGCTTGCCGGAGAAAGATATACACATTGTACTAGATCTAATGGTGAAGAAAGGGCTAGCTGACTGGATTGATGAGAAGAAAGGAGCAATTCTGATCTCCACATAGCGTTAAAACGCGCTACTGCTTCTTGGATCAGAACTATCACGAGCCCTGAGTCCAGGGAAGTAATATCGACCTCCTGTTGAAAATCGGATATCTGCAACAGCCATGCCTGCATCGACTAAACTAGTTAGTACTTGACGAGCATGATCCTCAGACCACTTGAGTTGTAAAATGACTTCCTCCAAAGAAACGTATCCTTTTGCTGCTGCGAGGTTGATTACATCTGCTTGGTCTCGGCGTAGTTCGAGTGGACGGAGTTCAACGACCTTAACACCACCCCTCAGTGTACGTATACCAGGAATGAGTCCATTATCAGCCACACGGTTGACGGATTCAATAACATCATTGTAGGAAACAGACTCAAGCTCTGGAAGACGTCTAACAACCTCAACAATCAATTCAGCGAGTCCCATGAGCCCCTTTGACGAATGTTCCGTTGCCACATCAAGTATGGCGAGACCAATATAGTCATAGAACTGATCCAATGTCATGCCTTGGAGTGATTGTCTTGGAGCATGATTAGTAAGACGTAGCATATTTGCGGCTTCGGGAAACACTTCGATAATTCGTTCAGTTGATACAAAAGTACCGATATCAAGACCCATCCGTCGCATGTTCTCAATCTGTGAACGAACATCATGCAAGAGAGCTGCAGACTCCCTTTGATACGATCGGATGTCCACTGCACCAAGATCATAGAGCTTCTTCAATTGATCAAGTGTAGCAATCGAAGCATAGAGTTCCGAATGAAGTCTCTCGTGCATTGGATACATTCCCTTTGTATTCTAATCCGCACTACGTCGGTAATTGTTGTAGAACGATTCGTGCTTTAAGAGAGAGTATTATCTAGGGTGTCAAACGATCACGATCACGAGGCAGGAGAGTTACTTCTCTGATGTTATCAATACCCAGAAGCTGCATGGTCATCCGTTCAACGCCAAGCCCCAGACCACCATGAGGAGGAGCACCATATTTGAAGGGATCAAGGTAGAATGTAAAATTATCAGGGTTGAAGCCTTTTGCTTTAAATCTCTCGACAAGCAAATCATACAAATGGATACGTTGACTACCAGTTGTTATCTCCATCCCCTTGTAGGTTAGGTCAAAGCTTTCAGTCATACCTTCATCAGTCATGCTTGGCATTGTGTATGCGGGCCGGAGATCCAATGGATAATGAGTTATGAACACCATATCAGTGCCATACTTTTCTGGAAATACTTCTCCCAGAATACGTTCGCACTCAGGGTCTAAATCATCAGTTAATGATAGATTTTTGCCAGCTTCATTCACAATGTCAATAGCCTCTGCATATTTTATTCTCTTGAATGGTACTTTTGGAACAACTAGGTCAACACCGAGGATCTCTAATTCAGCAGCGGCGTTCTTCTTGGTCATCTTAAATGAATGATGAAGCATGTTTTCCTCCATCTTCATCACATCCTCAACACCACTAATCCATGCCATCTCATAGTCGAATGAGGTATATTCATTGACATGACGTCGGGTGTTGTGCTTCTCAGCCCTAAATACTGGTGCAATCTCATACACGCGTCCAAAACCAGCTAGGAGCATCATTTGTTTATAGAACTGTGGACTCTGGGCGAGGTACGCCTTCCTCTCAAAGTACTTGACTTCGAATAGATTGGCCCCACCTTCTGTTGCTTCAGCGACAAGTTTGGGTGTGTGTATCTCGACAAAGCCATTGTTCTCCAAGAATGCTCTCGCAAAACGAACAAGGTTGTGCTGAACCTTGAAGATGGCATTGATCGATGGTTTTCTGAGGTCGAGAACTCGATTGTTGAGCCGTGTGTCAAGATCAATGTCAGTTTTTCCTTCAACAACATCTATGGGAAGCCGTTCAGACGTGTTCAAAATTCGTATCTTTAATGGAATTACTTCAGCACCTGAAGCAACCTGAGTGGTTGCAACGACTTTACCAGTGACAGAAACTGCAGTTTCAGGCTTAAGGCTTCCAGAGGTAATAAAGACAGTCTTTGACACTTTCTTTTCAGGAATTGTGACCTGGACAGTTCCACGTTCATCTCTAAGAATGAGGAACTTGATTTTGCCCTTATCCCGTAGTATGTGAGTCCAACCCATTAAGACGACTTCAGTCCCTGCCAATTCAGCTGTTATTTGATTACTGAAGTGCGTTCGAACTTCCTCACCAATCTGTTCAATGCCTGCAGCTTTATAGAAATCCATCCTTCATACCTCAGTCTAAATTCAATCTGCTGAAACGCGAGTACATTATGAGGCTTTTGGAATTATACAGAATAGGAGTTGAAGATGGTCTGGGAAATTTCCCAGAAACCACCTTCTAGATCATTGTTCCCGCTACATGGGCGCTCGAACCAGCTCGTAGACCCGCTCCCTCGCGTCGTTCTCATGTTCTTCTTCCCGAATAAGACCTAAAGCCTTTAATCTGCTAAGGCCATAGTTCACAGTTCTGGGAGGAAGGTATGTGTTGCTAATTAGGTCTTGCCGGGACATTCGTCGCCGGTTCTTAAGCAGCACATATAGGAACTTCGCAGAAGGAGGTAGAGACAAGAATGAGCGTCTGGCAAACATGATCCCACCTTAGAATTGTTACCATGTGTTCAATACCTCCGTAATGATTTTCGTTTTCAGATACATTTCAGCAAATAAGAGTTGGCATTTCGGTTATTATTGATTAATTCAGTGTGTAGGTAGGTGCTGTTCAGTCGCGGGCATGCTTGGTCGCTCATTGACCTGCCAAAAGTCTACTATCTTCTTCAATAGTTCTGTGATTCCTTGACCTGTTATTGTAGAGGTTTCGATAAAGAAGAGTGGATGAGATTGACCATTCTCACCAAGGGATTTTGCCACTTCATCGCAATATCTACGAGCTTCCTCTGTTGAAACTGGAATATCGATTTCATCATCTTCATCATCATAGACTGGGTGATCACGTAGATCTGTCTTGTTTCCGACAATTATTATTGGGGGAGGAATCAAAAAGGCATTAGATAGTTCGCGCACCCAGAAGTCAAGACTATCAAAGCTCCATCTATCAGCTACTGAGTACACAAGTACTGCAATCCCTGATCCTGTGTAGAAGTCTGTTTTGGGTATTTTTGCCTCCATACTCTTTGGGAATGTCCAAGCATCAACTCGAACATTTGCCCCATTATGTTCAATGATATTGCTGAAGGTGAATGGCCTAGTCGGTGACAAGTCAAGTGAAGTGTAGTCAGCTCCGAGCTTAAGATTACATTCAAAGATTATACTATTGACTCCAACTCCTTCCTCGCCAAGGAACAATACTTTGAGGTCCAATAAGTCTGAGATTTGTTCAGGAGAAGATTTCGCTTCTTCAGAAACATCTTGCAATGATGCTATAATCTCAGGTTCATCCCAAAGGAATTTCACAGGCTTTGCGTCATCGGAGGATTGTGTCCGGGGCGTAGGAGTGCTTTCTGGAATATTCTCGGCATGGAAGGAGTATACTAAGCCTTTGACTTCTTCACTGAGTGGAACATCCCAGATACTCATCTTCTGCGGTGCGGGAGTGTCTGTCTTTAGATCTTCAAGCTGATCTTCAACCTCTGGAGTAGTGACTATTACATTGCTTTTGATATCATCAGAGATTTTGCTTTTACCAGTCGGAGAGAGGAATTCATCTTTCAAACTATCAAGAGTATTCAAAGCACGTGAAAGTTCAAGCAAATCTTCCTTTGTTAACTCATCCTCTCCAGGAATCACATCAACCTCAGGAAGCCCGACTCTTTTCAAAATGAACTTCAGAATCGGGTGAGGGACATTGAATCCGCGAAGGTACGAAAATCTTTGTACCTCATCCATAATGTCTTTGAAGGATCTGCCAGCAAATGTAAGCCTTCGAGTAACAGCGGGGTCCTTAATGTAAATACGATTGACCTTGAGACTTATGTCGATATTGGTCCCTGGGATTTGCATCTTTACGACAACCACGCCTTCCTCTTTTATAATCAATTATATGATGTATGAATAATTACTATTTTTATATATTAAAGGTTTTCTGATGCCATTAAATGGGCGAAATTTGTGTTAAAATGTGTCTGAGAGAAGCAGGTAGTAAGAATTTGCATGATAATCAGTGAAACCGAATCATCTGAAATGAACCGCCATATATTGAAATGCAAGAGATTCACTCCATAAAATAAAACTCTCAAATTAAAAAAGTGTGTTGAAATTGATAGAGCTCAATGTCACGCAATCAGATGGAACTAACAAGACAGTTCCCATTGAGTTGGATGCAAAGATTGTGAATCTTTCGAATAGTTCCATTGTAGCAGTAGACCTTACCGAACTCGATAACCTACAGGGACTTCAGAAACTCATTCTCAGCGAGAACAGACTGATGACTATCGATCTTACTGTGCTTGCGTTCAGTCCTGCAATTCAGACAGTGGCTCTAAATAATAATAATCTGCAGATTTTGGATATGGAGCCTTTGAGTTATTGCGCAAAGTTAGAACATCTCAATCTGAGTTCAAACCAGCTTTTTAGAGTGAATCTCGCTCCAGTTTCAAGCTGCAAGAATCTAGTAACCCTAAACTTAGAAAGAAATAGGCTTGCGACTTTAGATTTAGCCCCTATTTCAAAGTGCGCAAAACTAGAAGAACTGAACCTGCTTGAGAACCCACTTAAAAGACTAGACCTGACAGCTCTTTTCTCATGTGCCTCTCTCAAATCGTTATTAATTCCAGAAAACACTAGATTGATCTCAAAGAAGAAATTCGAGGTCGAATTACTAAATCCACCAGCACTTAACGAACTGATTGGTAAAGGAAAGATTGAATTTTCCCTAGACTAGATTGGCATTGAATCTCGAGAGTTTCAGAATCTCTAATTTTGATTTTTATAGTCGATTTATTGTCCGAGAATACCAAAAATTGTATCCGAATATACTAGATTATCTTATTTTTTAATATTTTGATAGAGAGATACTCCAACCGTAGTGGTTGTCATAAGGAGCAGGTAGTATGAAAAAGGCGATAGCTGCTTTAGCATTGGTATTCATTTTCTTAGTTCCTGTAATTAGTGGTCCTGCTCCTGAAGAGAGGTTTCCTTTCTCCGAAAGAGCTAGTTACGACGGAGATAATTTTGTACCAGGTGATTGGCAGAATGAGAATTCCGGAAAAGGAGACCCCTTGCTTGGGAACCTCAATGGTTTGAGAGTCGCAAGCGGGACATCTGTGATTGACTATTC
>JBHLQJ010000011.1:0-23073 GCA_048884945.1 Candidatus Thorarchaeota archaeon
GTTATCGTTCCATCTAACTTTCCCTTTTTGATTGCTTTGATCCAGAGAGCGTTATTTCTTTCCAGCGTGACATAGAACTCAATCAAGTAGGGCTCGTCAAAGTTCTCAAGTAGTATCTTATATTGTGGAGTTCCGATGCTTTTCATGATTTTTGGATGCAATTCTTTTAGAGATATGTTATGATATTGTACACGCTTGTAGAATTCCCGAATTATATCATGTGTCAGAGGGTTAGCTTGACCTGCAGGAATAGCAATTTCGCAGAATCGTAATGCTTGTTCAATTCCAGACAGGTTATCAGAATAATTCTCATCATATCTGTTCGTCAAGTCTTCAAATATTTCGATGCCAAGTCCGAAGAAGATTGCATCCTTGTTTTTGAAATAGTTGTATAAGGTAGTTCGACTAACAAATGCGGCTTCAGCTATCTCCTCTAAACTAACTTCATTCATTGGTTTCTTTGAGAAAAATTCCTCTGCAGCTGTTAGGATTGCTTGTCTAGTTTTTTCCTTTTTTCTAACCCGGAGTTTCTTTTTCTTTGGTGTCTTATCCTGATTGGATATCATTTCACTAAGTTTCATTATCTTCGTCGTTTATATATCTTTACATAATTAACAAAAATTTACAATTAACACAATTTTTTACTCAGTGTATAAATTTATATAGGCTGTTGTATAATATTGAACTCGTTCGCATCTGCTAAAGCAGATGGAGCGTGAAAAGGAAAAACAAAAATGAATTCAAGCGCTTTCGAAGACTTGAAAATTAGTGTGAAGATCAAACTCTCTGCTTTATGGATAACTCTGATGTTCTCATATTCGTATGCGGATGTACTAGGATTCTATTCACCGGGCAATCTGGACGAAATCCTCGATGGTGTAATTGCAGGGGTACCATTAACACAGGAGATGCTTTT
Organism: Candidatus Thorarchaeota archaeon; assembly: GCA_048884945.1. Lineage (GTDB taxonomy): Archaea > Asgardarchaeota > Thorarchaeia > Thorarchaeales > Thorarchaeaceae > SMTZ1-45. The sequence goes on from JBHLQJ010000011.1 coordinate 917, forward strand.
TGCAATGGCAATAATGATGGCACTTCCAATTCTCATGGTAATCTTATCCCTGATATTGATGCCTAAGGTGAATCGTGCACTTAACATCGTTATCGGAATCTTTCAGATTATTGTACTATTTGCTACATTTCTAAACACAATAACACCATACTATATTGTACTTGCGAGTGTAGAATTAGTGTGTCTAATACTAATTGTGTGGTTTGCTTTGAAGTGGCCAAAGCAGGATTGATCACTATTCTGAATCTGAATATTGTCTTGCATTTGAGGATTGGAGTGATTTAGAACCGTACATATTTTAAATCGCCAATCCTCTCATCATGAGAGGATTATCTTGTTCATTGAAATATCAGGTTTTCTCTTCTTGTTGATTATAGTAGTGCTCGTTCTGGCAAGTTCGAGATATGGCTATGAAATTTTTAGTGAACTCGACCCAGAAGCACAACTGCAAAAAATCAACGAGAATCCAAAGAAATTTAGAACAGGTACTTTGATGGCGGTCCTTGAACATTTCATCATTGTTGTTTTGGCTATTTCACTCTTCATTGCTTTCAATTCATACAACCTAATTCTTGGAGTTGTGTGGCTCATCTCTCGAGGGACAGAAGGCTTGATTCAAATCTACAACAAGAGTAAGTTCTTGGGTCTTCTCAATGTTGCAGAGCATTACTCAGGAGCCAGTGGCACTGAAAAGGATGCACTGAGTGATTCAGCTCTTGCTATTCTCAAATCAAAGAACTCCACCTTCTCCTTTGCACAAATCCTCTTCTCCATTGGTACGCTCGCATACTCAATCGTGTTTGTTGTCTATGAAACATTCCCAAGCTTGACAATTATTGGATGGTTTGGAATTGTTGCTAGCATCATCTATGGTTTGGGTAACTGCGCAAAACGTGTAAGGCCCAACTTCAACGCTCTATGGAACGTGGGGGGTCTGCTGATTTGGATTTTCGAACTAATCCTGGGATTCTGGTTATTGTACCCTCATCCGCTTATACCAATGGTGCCATTATAGATGACGAGAGAGAATGCTCATGAAAGCAATAGTAATCACAAAATATGGCGGTCCTGAAGTCCTTCAATACAAGGATGTGGAAAAGCCATCTCCTACCGCCGATCAGGTTCTAGTGAAAGTCAAAGCAGCTTCTCTAAATGCATCCGACTCCGAAATTATGAGAGGTTCGTGGGCATCCCGCCTCGGAGGTCCTCTTAGGACACAACACAAGATTCTTGGTACTGACATAGCGGGAATAGTTGAAATGGTTGGAAGTAATGTCACGAAATTTCAACCAGGCGACGAGGTACACGGTGACCTTTTGTACTCAAATGGCTACGGTGCCTTTGCCGAGTATGTATGTGCTCTCGAAAAGGTGTTGGCTCCAAAACCAGCGAGCATGACTTTCGAACAGGCAGCCACCTATCCTGAGTCAGGCATTATTGCCCTGCAGAGTCTACGGGGGAAGAGAGAGATTCAGGCGGGACAAAGCGTACTGATTAATGGTGCTGGGGGTGGAATGGGATCGTTTGGAATCCAGATTGCAAAATACTATGGAGCAGAAGTTACTGGTGTTGACAGCGCCATAAAACTTGAAATGATGAAATCAATTGGCGCAGATTACGTGCTAAATTACGAGGAAACAGATTATACAAGAACTGGGAAGCGCTACGATATGATTTTGGATACTGTAGCACGTCGTTCATTACTCTCTTACAGACGAGCATTGAATCCCAACGGAATGTATATCATGGTCGGAGGATCCAGGTCTGCTTTATTTCAAGCAATAATTCTTGGTCCAATAGTTTCAAGGATTGGGAGTAAGAGATATGGAATCAATCCCATAGATAGAGACCCAATGGAAGATTACGAGTTCCTTGCAGAACTTTTTGAAACTGGTAAAGTCGTGCCGGTAATCGATAAAGTGTATCCTTTGAGTGAGGTGCCTGAAGCTCTTCGTTATCTTGAGGAAGGACTTGCCCGAGGAAAAGTCGTAATTACAATGTAACAAAACTGAGGAGAATACTCATGAAAGCGGTTGTCTGGACAAAGTTCGGACCACCAGAAGTGTTACAGCTCCAAGAAGTAGAAAAACCTCAGCCCAAGGACAATGAGATTCTCATCAAAATACATGCCACAACGGTTACAGTGGGAGACTGTGAGATGAGACGTCTCGAATATCCTTTGATGACCGGACTTGTCATGCGAATGTATATTGGTTTCCGAAGACCGACAAGAATAACCATTCTGGGGATGGAGCTATCTGGTGAAGTTGAAGCAGTAGGCAAAGACGTAACGAATTTCAAGGAAGCTGACCAAGTTTTTGCAGCTACGGGGTTTATTGGGACTGGTGCTTGTGCTGAGTACATATGCCTGCCTGAAAAACCAGAAGCCGGAGCAATAGCACGGAAACCAGTCAATATGAGTTTTAGTGAGGCGGCTGCGGTTCCTGTTGGTGGACTTGAAGCATTGTCACTTCTAAGAAAAGGAAATATCAAGCCCGGACAAGAGATCCTTATCAATGGCGCAGGTGGAACCATAGGGCCTTATGCGATACAGCTTGCGAAGTTCTTTGGGGCAAAGGTAACAGCTGTGGACAGTACGAAAAAATTAGACGTACTGCAATCCATAGGTGCTGACCATGTTATTGACTATACTCAGGAAGATTTCACCAAGAGTGACAAAACCTACGATGTTATTTTTGACGTGGTCGGTAAGTCAAGGTATTCCGGATGCATAAAATCGCTAAAGGAAAACGGAATCTATCTCCTGACATATCCCAAGTTGAGCCAAAGCATTCGAGGACGATGGACTTCAAGGAGAAGTAATAAGAAAGTAAAAAGCGGGACAGCAACTGATAGCACTGAAGATCTAATTTTCCTGAGAGAACTTATTGAAGCTGGAAAGATAAAATCGGTAATTGATAGATGCTATCCCTTGAATCAGACAGCTGAAGCACACAAATATGTCGAAACTGGTGAAAAAATTGGGAATGTTGTCATAACTGTGGTATAATATAAAAACCATAACACATAGTTACAGTGTCTAAGCAGGATAGGAAGGAGAGTCAAATGAAAGCGATGATTTGGACAAAATACGGTCCACCGGATGTTCTCCAGCTCCAAGAGATAGACACACCAATTCCAAAAGGCAATGAAGTATTGGTAAAAGTTCATGCTGCATCTCTAAATGCTGGTGACTTGAAGGTAATGAGGGGAGAGTCATTCATCCTCCGTATAATGAATGGGCTTCGAAAACCAAAACACAAGATACTAGGAGATGACATTGCTGGGGAGGTCGAGGCGGTTGGCAAAAACATCAAGCAGTTTCAGCCGGGAGATGAGGTATTCGGTGTAAGTGTTTTTGGTGCTTTTGCTGAATATGGGTGTTTTAGTGAAAAATACTTAGCACGAAAACCAGCCTCTCTATCATTTGAAGAAGCAGCGGCAATACCAATGGCAGCGATAACTGCTCTACAGGGACTTCGAGATAAAGGGCAGATTCAGGATGGTCAAAAGGTTTTGATCAATGGCGCGTCTGGAGGTGTTGGTACATTTGCAGTGCAAATTGCAAAGTATTATGGAGCAGAAGTGACTGGTGTGTGCAGCACAATGAAATTGGATATGGTACAATCAATTGGTGCAGACTACGTCCTTGATTACACGAAGGAGAAATTTACTGAAAAAAGTGAACGATATGACTTGATTCTTGATCTTGCAGCACATCATTCTCTCAGAGAGTTCAAACGTGCATTAAGTCCCAAAGGAATCTATGTTTGCATCGGAGGTACTATGGCTCAATATATCCAAACTATGCTTCTAGGACCGTTAATCACATTGAGGGGAAGTAAGAAAATGCATGTTGGTTTCGGGAATCCGAACAAAGAAGACTATGAATTTCTGATACGGCTTTTTGAAGCTGGTAAAGTGGTACCAGTCATAGACAGAAGTTATCCGTTGAGTGAGATTGTTGAAGCGTTCCATTATTTTGAAGAAGGACATGCTCAAGGAAAAGTAGTAATAACTATGAAATAAAATCCGGAATAACTGTGAATTTTGAGTATGTCGGAAAAGAGGAGGATAGTTAATGATTAGTCGTATATGGCATGGCTGGACGAATTGTGAAAATGCGGATGCATATGAAGAACTGCTACGCAATGAGATATTCACTAATATTGCGAAACAATCAATTCAAGGTTACCAGGGTATTCACCTGCTCCGTCGAGATGTTGAGGAGGGTGTGGAGTTTGTTACAATAATGTGGTTTGATACTTTGGAGGCAGTACGAGCATTTGCAGGAGAAGATTACGAAGTAGCAGTTGTGCCACCTAAGGCAAGACAACTTCTCTCGAGATTTGACCATCTATCATCACACTATCAGGTCATCGAAGCTCCTACTTGAGATATTTCTAAGATTTTACGAGCTAAACGAATTGTTGGTGAACACTTATAATGGGGATTAGATAACTATAATGAACCGGTTACGAGGTGTAACCCAAAAGAAGGAGAGAAAAAAATGAAAACTGAAACAGCACAGAGAATATTGTGGTTTGCGGTGATCTTCATCCTACTCACCACTTTGGTCTTTTTAATAGGTGGAGTCTTGCTATACCTAGCCTTCACATATGTTGACATAGGAACCTTCATCACAGATCCAACAATCTTAGCGTTCATCATGGATTACCCAGCAGCTATCCCGATTGCTGTAATGGTTTTAGGGGTTATCCAACTCATATTCCTCTTTATCATATGGATGTGGCGAAAAGACCCCATGGCTCACAGAACTGGGTTTACTATTATTGGTATCCTCATGCTACTTGTTGGCTGGAGTCTTCCAGGATTCCTGATTTTGCTACCTGGACTTCTAATGGAAGAACAGTAAATCTTTGAGAGGAGACCGCAACACGGTCTCCATAACCCTTTTTTTCTAACACGAACTTAGTAATCTAGATATAGTGCTGCAAAAGGCCCCATCCTACAAAGATTAGATAGAGATTAGTCTAAAGTTCAGACTACTTATATAATATGAATCTGTACTGGATTCCGGAAGATTAAAGCAAAATGAATTGAGCCATGTGAAACCGATTGTGTATGCGAAATACGGATCTCAAGAGGTTTTCGAGTTAGGTGGTTGAAATATGGAAGATGTACAGCTAATACTTTCAGCATTATGGATTTCTCTGATGTTAACTTACCTTTTGGGTGATGTGCTACGCATATTTGCAGGAGACTTTGTTGCTGGTGAAATCGGAGGTGAGAAAGCAACTCAGAGTATGTGGATGATGGCGGCTATATTGATGCTGATTCCAATTGTCATGATCTCGTTGACACTCATTTTACCATATCCAATGAATGGCTGGCTAAACATCATATCTTCAGTATTCCTTTTCTTATTCAATCTTGCAGGTATTCGTGGATACCCTTCATATTTCGACAGGTTTCTCATAGCTGTCGGACTCGTGTTTAATGTAGTAATTGTGTTATATGCAGGAAATTGGATTGGTATATTCTAAGACTTAGGTGACACTCATGAAAGCAATTGTATGTACGAAATATGGATCCCCTGAAGTTCTCGAGCTTAGAGATGTCCCAAAACCCACACCAAAGGATAATGAGATTCTAATTAGAAATCATACAACAACGGTAATACTAGGCGATTGTGAACTTCGAGGCTTTAATTTCCCCTACTATGGTTTCGGAATGCGACTCCTCATTCGACTTGGATTTGGTGTTACAGGCCCAAGAAACAACATTCTGGGACAACAACTAGCTGGAATTGTGGAGGATGTCGGAAGGGAAGTGACATTGTTTGAACCAGGGGACCATGTGTTCGCGTGCACCGCACTTGGTATGGGAGCTTATGCTGAGTACAAATGTATGCCCGAAGATTCATTGGTAGTGTCAATGCCGACTAACATTACCTTTGAGGAGGCTTCCACAATTCCTGTTGGGGGGACTGAAGCACTTCATTTCATAGGTAAGGCAAACATCCAGAGAGGGCAAACAGTCTTGATAAATGGAGCAGGGGGTTCGATAGGAACGGTTACTGTACAGCTTGCCAAATCTAAAGGAGCTGAAGTAACTGCCGTTGACAGTGCCGTGAAATTTGATATGCTACAATCCATTGGGGCGGACCATCTTGTGAATTACAAGAAGGATCTTTTCACTGAGAGGGGTGAAACCTATGATGTTATCTTCGACGTAGTTGGTGTTACTAGATTTTCAGATTGCTTGAGTTCACTAAATCAGAATGGGATCTATCTCCAAGGGAACGGAAGAGTATCCAGAGGTGACAAGACGACTGCAATGAAAAACAATATGCAAGCAATGGCTGGAGCTGCGGATTATACCACTGATCGACTACTTGAGCTTGGAAAGCATTATGAAGAAGGAACTATCAAAGCAGTCATAGATAGGGTTTATCCTCTAGAAGAGATGGTTGAAGTTCACAAATTTGTAGAGCAAGGTGGTAAGTTGGGAAACGTTGTTGTTTCTATGAAATGGAATGAGTAGCATGAATATCTTCGTACTAGCAATAATCGGTGTATCAGTTTTATTTCTGCTGTGTTTTTTCAGCTTATTTCTGTATAAGATCTATCTGAGATATTCAACAAGAATAGATGCACCAAATGGAATTAGCTCATTGGAGGAGATTACACTCGGAAATTTGAAGCAATGGATATTCATCAGAGGTATGGACCAAAATAACCCCGTCATGATTTTCTTGCACGGTGGTCCTGGCGAACCTTCAGTAGGTATGTCAAGTTCCCGAAAATTAGATACCGAGTTGATAAAACATTTCATAGTGGTTCATTGGGATCAACGAGGAGCAGGGAAGTCATATAGTCCTAGTATCCCAGTTGATTCAATGACCCTCGACAGACTAGTCGAAGATTGTAACGAATTAATTGACTATTTACGAAATCGGTTTGACCAACCCAAAGTCTTCATTGTTGCACACTCATCAGGAACAGTGATGGGAATTAAAACAGCTCATAAATATCCAGAGAAAATTCATGCTTATGTTGGAGTATCACAAATTATCAACGACTGTGAGCATGAAACAATAAACTACAATTTCACTGTTGAGGAAGCTAAGAGATTAGGCAATGTAAAACATCAAGTGGCGATTGAAGCAATTGGACTCCCCCCCTATGAAACGCCCAACAAGCTATGGGAAAAAGCCAACTATATTGTTCGATATGGAGGAATGATAGCCGATTTTTCCTTTGGGAAAATGATTGGGCTCGTTTTACCCTATTTTACTTCACCTGAATATTCGTTAAGGGAAGGAATTAGAACGCTAATGGGAAAAGGGCGGAATTTCACTACGTATGCATTGTGGAAGGAACTGACAGAAATCAATTTTGTAAGAGAGATAGATTCAATCAAAGTTCCCATATTCTTCTTTGAAGGTAAATACGATATGATTACTCCCACTGTCGTTGTGGAAGATTTCTTCGACCAATTAAATGCTGAAAGAGGGAAAAGACTAGTCATATTCGAACACTCCGCGCACTACCCAATGCTTGAAGAAAAGGAGAAGTACCAGGACTTTTTGATTGATGTAGTTCCTAAAGAAAGCAGGACCATCTAGACCATGGAGTCCCAAGCAGAATTTATTATGTGATCCGGTGAAACATTAGAAATTATTAGAATTTGATTGAGGTTGCCTGACCAATTTATTAGGTGATTTACTATTCAAAATGGTTGTGGCGTCGATTATTGGAAAGTCTAAAGCGTCGTTTTCTGACAGAAATTGAGTTGAAGGAAAGTAGGTGAATTATATTGAATACACAAGTGACAGCTGAATCAAGCGATCCACTTTTCACTGAACCATTTGTAGATACAGATGAGTGGAGGGACGAACCAGTATGCCATCGATATGTCCACGGTGGTTTCAAAGGTACTGATACTAGATTCTCGTTATATTTCCCACCAAAGCAACAATACGAGGGAAGGTTCTTCCAGTATATCCAACCAATTTCAGGTGATGAGCATACTGCAGAAACACCAGGTGCTCGATCATCTAGCTACTCGATAGGCTTTGCTGTCGACAGTGGCGGCTATCTCGTGATATCAAACCTGGGTAGGATGGACATGTTCACGGGGGATGATGCCACAATCGTTGGATATCGGGCTAGTGCTGCAGTGGCAAAGTACTCTCGTGTCTTGGCCTCTGAGATGTATGGAAACCACCGTCCTTATGGTTATGCTTGGGGTGGAAGTGGCGGGGCATTCAAGACCATCAGCTGCATAGAGAACACAGATGGCGTTTGGGACGGTGTTGTCCCCTTTATCCACGCGACACCAATAGCCATTCCTCACAACTTCTCAGTACAGGCTCATGCGATGCGTATATTGAAAGATAAGATGCCTTCCATTGTTGATGCAGTAGAACCTGGTGGTAGCGGCGATATGTATGCTGACTTAAACAAAGAGGAACGTGCCGCTCTCGAAGAAGTGACTATGATGGGCTTTCCGCCACGCGCTTGGTTCCACTATAGGATGATTGCATTTGGGTACACAGGAGTATTGACCTCCTTATTTGACCAGATAATTAAACGCGATCCTACATACTTTGATGATTTTTGGAAAGTGCCCGGCTACCTAGGTGCTGACAAACCCGAGACTCTTGAGCCCTATCGGATTCATCACGAAACTACCATCAACAAAACATTGATGCCAAAAGACCTGATGGAGATGGGCATTCCAGTAGCATATTCTGCTGGGGCAAAAGGTGACATAGAAGTCCCTGCTGCATTGATGATGGAGGATTTGCCAGAGGGCGACCTTCAAGGAGCTTCAATATTCGTCAAGAGCGGTGACGCTGAGGGTCGTGTATGTTACATTGCAGGAGGATTCGATAATATGGTCATGATTGGCTTTGGCGAGGAACACTTTCGTGGTCTTGCTGGTCTCAAGGCTGGAGATAAAGTGGAGATTGACAACTCGGTGTATCTTGCTTCCCAAACATATCATCGCCACCAGCTCCCGTCAAGTGAATATTATGTCTATGACTATTTCCGGGATGCAGATGGTAATCCCTTGTATCCACAGCGACCCGAGGAGTTTAGAGCTGACACCGGTGCTGGTTCCATCCAATCAGGTAAGTTCAATGGCAAGATGATAGTGGTACAGATGATCACAGACGAGATTGCTTATGCCTGGCAAGCTGACTGGTATCGCTCGAAGGTGAAAGAAGCATTGGGTGATGGCTTTGAGGACAATTACCGACTTTGGTATACTGACAATGCACTACATACACCACCAGTAATCACACCGCTGGACTCACCTCCAGCAATAACTACCAGGATAATCAATTACGGTGGTATCCTGCAACAGGCACTACGCGATGTTGCTGTATGGGTTGAAAAAGGTCAAGCACCTCCCCTAAGCACTCAGTATAAGGTAGTAGATGGTCAAGTGCATGTCCCGCCCCAGGCTTCAGATCGCAAAGGTGTGCAACCTGTCATTGATGTTAAAGCAAACGGGCGTGTTCGTGCAGAGGTCAAAGCTGGGAAGAAAGTCAAGTTCTCCGCAGTTATCGAAGCGCCGCCAAATGTTGGTTCAATAGTTGGTGCGGAGTGGGATTTCGAAGGTAATGGCGACTATCCGGTAATCCAAAAGCTCAAAGACACCAAAAGCAATCGCGTGAAGGTGGAAACCACCTATTCTTTTTCAGATGGAGGCACGTACTTCCCAGCTCTTCGTGCAACTCTGCAGCGGGATGGTGATTCTGAAACTCCTTATGCAAGAATCCAGAACATTAGTCGTGTGAGGGTTGTTGTAGAAGGCAAGAAAAAGGAGGAGGATGGCAAGACACTAATTCACGAATTGAAGAAGGCACCAGCTGATTTTCAAGAATTCATGGGTAGATTCGTTGAGAAGGTTGTGCTGCGAACTACTGTGGAGCGAGGAGTTGAAATTTCAACCGTTGAAATCGGACCTAGAACTGACCGATCCACAAAATTCCAACTTGTTCCCTCTACTCCCATCAATACCATTTATGCAGTAAGTTTTGAAGATACAGCTTCAGGTATTGGAGTCTTCTTAGAACTCGATGTTGAAGCCGGAGGAGCTTACAAATTAGCGAAGAAAACTATCCAAAAAGCACTATCGGCGAGGATAGCTGAAAATACAGTAGAGATAATCAGTCAAATTTTAGAAGAACCCTAATTTCATATTATTCCCTAAATCCGATGAAATTATCGAGCATAGTTAACACATTTCCTCGTAGGGGTTCTTCAAGTTCCGAATTAATTCTCTCAATAATATCTTGAGTAGTAATTCTATCATTCAAGTATGATACTTTCAAATCTGTTAAATCTGCGTCAAGGACAAGGACTTTGTCTTTACCTTCAGTGTTGTTCCACTTTGGCCATCGAGGTAAGCTATTGTCATTGGGATTTCCAGACCTTGCAAAATTGGCTAGATAGTTCATACACAAGTCAGTCAATTTTTCACGACCAGGTTGGTTATCCTTAGTGTGAGTCTTTCCTATCAGAATGGCAAATTCTGATCCACCGGCTCCCAAGAAGAATGGAATCTCAGCACAATGATGAGCACCCAGCTGCTGTCCTTTGTTCCCCGGTAGTACACTTACACCATTTTCATCAGGGCTTCCCCAGTCAAATCGGTAGGAGTAAACAGGGGTATCGCTTTTAGAGGTCATTTTACTAGCAGGATTATCAACACCGTTCGCACGCCATAGCATAGAATGATAGCCCCATACCAAGTCATATTCTCTTGCAGACAGTGAGGTGTCCTTTCTGAAATGACCAAAGAGCTTCATTTCATCCTTCGTGCAACCAATAATCACTGGTACCTTGTTTGCCCACTCACCAGATGAGAAAACGTCGTAGCCATCTTTTGGTATAACTGCACCATCAGCAAAGATAGTACGCCATTGTGCCATTCCAATATCCATCGTGGGTATGCCTTTGGTAATCGTGTAAGCGGATTTCGAACGAAGATATTCATTGATCTCATTACTCTGCATCTCGCTAATGTATTTCTGAGCCTCTTCTTCATTCGCAACTTTTCCATCCTTGATTAGAAGAGCAACCAAAAGCTCCTCACTCTGGGTTATTGCCTCTTCAGTACTCCAAACTGATGCTATTCCACTTTCGACAACAGCTCGGTGGAACAACCCTTGTGCAGATGGAGATACAAGAAGAGATAGTACATTGAAAGCCCCGCCAGACTCACCTGCAATTGTGACATTGTTGGGATCTCCCCCAAAAGCTGTGATGTTATCCCTAATCCACTCTAATGATTTTACCAGGTCTAAGGTTCCATAATTCCCGCTCTGGTCCTCTGCAGAACCAGTACCTGTCACGGCAGGGTACATGAACCAACCCATCGCGCCAAGTCGGTAGTTGACTGAAACGTACAGCATGTTTGATTTCTCAGCCACCGCATTTCCAAAGTAGGATGATGTGGCAGCGGATCCAATAGAATTCCCTCCTCCGTGAATATACAGGTAGACAGGCAACTCGGTTTCTGAGGTTCTAGGACGCCATATATTTAGATAGAGACAGTCTTCTGAACCTAAAGGTCCTAGAATAAGCATGACTTGAGCTGCAGAGTTGCCAAATTTCCTTGTCCTACGAATCCCTAGCCATGGAACAGGATCGAGTGGTGTTTTCCACCGTAATTTTTCTACTGGAGGAGTTGCGTAGGGAATTCCCTTCCAGCACCATGAGCCTTTGTCGGAATAACCAGCAACTTGACCGTACTTTGTTTGGACCGTTGCTTCATTTTTCCAATCACCAACCGCATATGTGTGGTCAGATGGCTTTGGTGAGAAATAACGTTTGATTGATGGAGAAATAGCTCTTTTCACTGAGTTACCCAATCTGATGAAAGGTGAGAATATAGAAGCCAATTTCATTATTAGTGACACAGTTACGCACCAACAGCAGCTATTTCATTGATGATACGATATGGACTCCATGATAATTGCTTTTCTTAAATAACAATTTTTAACGTGGGGGTGTTCTGAATGTGATGATTAGTCTACGAGGAAATGGCTCATGAAGGCGGCAGTAGTAACAAAATATGGATCCCCGGAAGGATTGCAGATGATGGATGTTGAAAAACCAACTCCAAAAACAAACGAAATTTTAGTGAAGATTTATGCAACAACAGTAACGTTTGGGGATGCATTTCTTCGAAGAATGAAATTCCCTGTCAGATTGGTGTTTGGTCTCTTCATGGGTGGACTCGGAAAGGGCAAGATACTAGGTCATGAGTTTGCTGGCGAGATTGAAGCAGTCGGTGAAGAAGTGAAGTTATTCAATCCAGGTGACCAGGTCTTCGGTTCAACTGGCGTGAAGGCGGGAGCGAATGCTGAGTACATTTGTCTAGCAGAAGATGCAATGGTGGCAATTAAGCCTAAGAATATGACGTTTGAAGAAGCAGCAGCGGTTCCTATTGGTGGACATACTGCCTATGATATTCTTCGAAGAGGCAACATTCAACCAGGACAAAAAGTTCTTGTCTATGGAGCTTCAGGAAGTATTGGTACGTATGCTCTGCAGCTAGCAAAGTACTGGGGAGCTGATGTCACAGGTATATGCAGTACTTCGAATCTAGAATGGGTAGAAGAGCTCGGAGCTGATGGAGTGGTTGATTACACAAGGGAGGATTTTACCCAAAGCTGTGAAACCTATGATGTCATCTTTGATGCAGTAAGAAAGATTTCTTCATCACAATGTAAAGGACTCCTAAAAGAGAATGGAGTCTTTCTATCTACTAGATCCTCAACAAAAGAAAATGCTGAGAGTTTAGTATTCCTTAGGGATCTTATTGAGGATGGAAATCTCAAGCCAGTCATTGATAGACGATATCCTTTGGAAAAAATAATTGAGGCTCATGCCTATGTAGATCAAGGACATAAAAAGGGGAATGTAGTAATCACTGTTACCCATGTTTAGATGAAGCCAACCTGGTAAAAGAAACCAGTAAGAAGTTAGCTTTTCTCCTTCCTAAAGCTAAGTCTATCTAGTATTCTCGTGTAATGCGTTCTATTACAACCATGTAAAAAAAGCGAAGACTTTTACTAGTAATTGTGCATAATTGTTTAGGCAAACTGCGGAAACAAATAGAGAAGAGAGGAGAGTCCTCAGGCAGGAAAGATTATAGATGAGCACGACTTGGTTCATTGCTAAAGAGTATCTTAAACGTCTGGAGATTAATTTTGAAGAGCATGGTAGGAAGACCTTCAGTCTATACCCCTATGGACCTACTGAAGCAGATGTCATTGAGGTCTTTCCAGGAACAAATTGGATAACACTCACTACTCGTCTTATGGATCTCTCTGAGGTCCCCACAAAAAACAGGAAAACCGTATACGAGAAGTTACTCAAGTCCAATGCGACTTTAGTTGAGGTGAACTTTGGGATTGACAAAAGGGATTGTGTGATGATTCGAAATGCAATTCCTGTCACAGGAGTATCCTATGATCTGTTCAACAGCACCTATGAAGCTCACCTTGCAGGGATCAAGTTCTTCCATGAAAAACTAAAACCTCAGCTTGAATAGACTTAGTTTTCACCCCCATTTTTTTGCACGTAGCATTCTTTTGTTAAGGGGAGTATACCATCCAATAAATAATTGGAGTAGCAAAAGCTTCAATCAAAGCAGCAAGTACAAGGAAGAAAACTATAAGCAAATAGGTTCGCCAAGTTCTCTGATCTCCGAGGAGTGCACGTGTCTTAGAAGGTACTGATACCCAATCTTGTGACTCAATGGTAGGCCAAAGATCTTTAGCGATTCTGATAGATGCACCAGCAGCAATTAAGAAAGTAGGTATTTCAATGACAGCATGAGGAATGATGCTTGCAAGGAAACTCCATACATCAAGACCCCACGAAAACTCAATGATTGCAATTCCTCCTATAGTCAGAGCTGTTGATAGAACCTCAGCGATTGTGACTGACATTAAACTGAATTTAATGTAGGTGATTTTGAAATCTTCATCTCTATTTCTGCCAATCATCTTGTATCCAACTGTAATGATGAATGGAAGTACAGTAAGTGCGATTAATGTGAACTGATCATCATAGACAAAGTACTCAATAGCAAACATTGTGATAAAGAGCGGAAACCACCATGCACCAAATCCTCTGCCACTGCTGTTTTTCACAAGAACAATCAGTCCAAAGAGTAGAAACATAACTCCAAAGACGACTATCGCTCTAAGTCCTAATTGAGCAGCAAAGCCCCAAATTGGGTCACTTGGATTATATAGTGTGAATGAATCATATATTGTCCAAACATAGGTAAGTATCCCACCTGCAACCAGGGCTATTATGCTCCATGATCCTATCCGCTGTTCAGACTCAGTTTTTTGTACCCCCCAATACCATAAGACAGCTGACCAGAATATTGGACCAATTACAAGCATCAATAATGTTCGAACCACATTATGTTCAGTAAATACCGCGAACCATCCAAATGGATCCGCGTTTGGATCAATCCATCTTGGGACTAAGAAATCAACTGGTGGAGGTAGAACGCCTTCTAACCCATCAGGTTTGCCGATCTTAATAAGTAAACCTTGAAGTAGGTCATTTACTAGCGATGGATTAGCAACAATAAAGGAAATTGCCCACACCCCTAGAACCGCAACAAGAAGTCCTCCAAAAAACATTACAAAGGCTTGAACTAGGTCATGTTTTCGGATATTAAGGAGCGGACCCGATGTTTCTCCAATCGATATTCTCCAACTCTCTCGATACTCAAAGAAATAGAGAATGAAGAGAGTGCTGAACACAATGATTGGCAAGTTGACTATAAATTGAAATGCAAAACGTGCCAACCACATTTCTTCTGCAGGTAGGGTTAGCACTGGCCTTAGCCTGAAGAAGAGTTCTCCAGCGTACTCTGCTGGAGTGGATCTGAACTCAATTATATAATCCAGGCTAGGGAATAGATAATAAGTTGCCACAGACAAAGTTACTCCAGAGAATAGAGCGAATGACTCAGCTCCTCCCTTAATTCGTTCTCGCACGAAGCGAGAAAAAATCCCTAAAACTATCATCATTACAAAAGGTATTGCTAAAATCAAAAGTAGCCAGATAACTTCCCCAATCATCTCACCATTATTAGCGGGGTCGGTCAATGCGTTTTGTATATATTCGTTGTCAATATTTTGTGGAAAAATAAGAAAGAGCCCATGTTCAACTGCATAATTCAATGTAGTCACGAAAATTGCTCCAGCAAAAACTCCTGCAACTACCAAGCCTGTTCCGATGCTGGAAACTAGGTTCTTGATAGCGGTCCTAAAATTATATCCAGAGATTCTTGATTTGGTTTGATAAATTACATCGAATGTCTTCTTATAGAGTATAATAGCAAAGTTTTCGACTAACGGAAGCATAAGGATTGCAAAGATGATTGGTGGTATAGCAGATATTAAACCGAGAGTGTAGTAGGTAATTAGGACATCTACAATATTCACAGTACCAGAAGTGAAAGCTTGGTAAGCTTGTACTCCAATAACACCGAGAGTAATTATGATATTGAGTCTGAAGAACCAGCCAAGTACACCACGCATCATTTCTCCACCAATATCGCGGTTTCCCAGACAAAGACCAGCACCTTTCGCGATTCGGTTAGATGCAGGATAACCGAACCTGTAAATCCAAGTTAGAAAAATGAGAATGTTAACAAAGTAGAAGTCGCGCTCAGTACCAGATATGAATTCAGGCAAACTACCAATATAGACGGAGATAGATGGCACGACCGTTGCCAATCCTATGCTAAGATAGTCTTTCCATGCTTCTTTCCAAGCATGTTTTTGAACTTCGGGATTCAACGGTTGAGGTTCTACACCTTCGAAAGTGACATTTGTTATACGATCCTTGAATCCTGCATATTCATCAATCTCAAGTTCGCGTCGCGTTATTCGTGTTATTATATTCTTAAACCGCTTTTTCATTGGTTCTTGAAGTGCAAGCTTTGCGGCAATTACAATCATCCCAAAGAGTACAGCAAAGAACGACACCATAACCCAAATCAAGTACTCTTGAAGTGTTGTAAAGAACTGGAAAATCATGTCTGTAAGTAGCAACCAAGAAAGAAGTCTTGTGTCTACAACTTGATCAAAACCAACCGGAACATCTGGCAATGCCAATGCGATATAGATGATAAAGACGGTTACTGTCTTTAGATACATCAGAATAATAAAAGCTTCAATGAATTTGCTCTTTCTTTTACCAAAGAAGAGAAGATAAACCAGAGTTACAATCAATGGTGGAACAAACTCAAAAACAATCGTAAGTAGCGTAAGATTTTGTAGCGCCATCTTGATCGAACTCCAGTAGTTATTAGAAGTCACAATCCCACTCGCCAAAAATAAGGATTCGTTAGATAGATTCAGGGAGCCAAAGATCTTGGTCGTTGCCCTACCGCAAGTTTAAAGATAGAAAGTTAGCTATCGTGAACCAATTATTAACTGATAGTTGAAAAATTCAACTGATCGATAGGTGTAAAGAACATGGAGATCAAACAAGAATTAGTCGATGCGATAAACGACCATCTGAATTTCGAGTTATATAGCGCATTCATCTACCTCTCAATGGGAAGCTGGTTTGAGAGTCAAAACCTCAAAGGCATGGCTCATTGGATGGAGATACAATACCAAGAAGAGTTTAACCATGCCATGAGATTCTACAGACATCTCACTGAGCGAGGAGCCAGAGTTGTATTGAAACAAATCGAAGCTCCAAAAACAGAGTGGAAATCACCTCACGAAATCTTTGCAGATGCATACCATCATGAAACAATTGTTACTGAGAGAATTTACAGGATTGGGGACATTGCGGATAAATTGGGTGATAGATCAGCACAGTCAATGTTGCACTGGTTCTACAATGAACAGACTGAAGAAGAAGCCAATACAATGGAACTTCGTGACAAACTTAAGCTAATTGGAGATTCTATACCTGCTTTACTACAAATTGATGCTGAGGCAGGTGCTCGTCTACCAGCACCTCCTATTCCCACATCATCAATAGCTCCGTAATAGTTGTGTGAAGACACGCTTCCCTAAACGCGACCGGAGGATAAAATCTACCTCCGGTATACATCTTTTTTAACCTGAAACCACATATTCGCACTAGTCGCAGACTACTTATGTGAGAAAATCACCCGATTTTTCCACTGTGAGAGGATATTATGCTACCAGATGAAATCGTCAAAGCTGTGACAGACAATATTTCTGGCATCAGTGCAAGGGATTATGCTACGGCAATATCGAACTTCCATAGAATCCAGGCAAGTCCTGGTTTCTCTGAGGCTATTGAATATCTTAAGAAAACCATTGAATCTCTATCAGATGCAAAGGTCAAAGTTTTCGAGTATCCAGCCGATGGCAAGACAGTAGTGGGAACTTGGCAGAATCCATATAGCTGGGAAGGGATTGAAGGAAAGCTTGAATTGTTAGAGCCTGAAATGAGAACTCTAGCAAACTTTCGATCGGAACCAATATCATTGATTGCCCATTCCACCTCTGCTGAGATCGATACTGAGGTCGTTTATGTCGGAAAGGGTCTTAGCTCGCAAGACTATGACGGAAAAGATGTGAAAGGGAAACTAGTCCTCACCGAGAGTTTGGCTCGACTTGTTCATCGACCAGCCTGCATCGATCATGGTGCTGCGGGTATTTTGACATTTGTAGCTCCAGAGGGCATTGATGAGATAGCTGATTTGAGGCGATATGAAGCCATATGGCCTACATTGGAAGAGAAAGAAGGAACTAAATTTGGCTTTTCTCTGAAGCAGACTGATGGTATCAAAATAAGGCAGTGGTTAAATGAAGGAAAAACTGTTCGAGTTAAAGCTAAAGTCAATGCCAATCTGAGCACGGGGAAACTCCAAGTCCTCTCTGCACTTATTCAAGGAGAAAATAAGTCAAAAGAACTGTGGCTCGTTGCTCATGTTTGTCATCCGCGTCCAGGCGCAAACGATAATGCTTCGGGAAGTGGTGCACTTCTAGAGGTCTTGAGAACACTAACACAGCTAATTAAAGACGAAAAAATTCCGAGACCTGTATTTTCAATTAGATTCCTCTGGATTCCTGAGTGGTCAGGTACAATTCAATTCATACATAATGAACTGGATATTCTCAAACGTTGTATGGGAATGATAAATTTGGACATGGTGGGAGCTGATCCTTCAAAGTCGGGGTCAATCCTTCATCTCTATAGAACACCATTTTCTTTACCAAGCACAATGAACAATGTTGTTCGATATTGGATGAAGACTGAAGCTAAACGGAAGGACGACCGAAGAGAAGGAGGGACAATGACTCCCTTGCCATATCAATATAGCCGCTATTCTGCAGGTAGTGATCACTTCATGTTAACAGACAGTACAATTGGGATTCCAGCAGTGATGCTAAATCAGTACCCCGATAGGTTCTATCACACTTCAACGGATACAGCTGATAAATTGGATTCGAGGCAGATGGGATACGCGTCTCGTATTGCAGCACTTTCAGCACTATCCTTCGTGCTTCCCAAGCATGTCTATGAAGAAACTGTTCTCACTGAATGTAGAAATGAGTTTGTTGAACTAATGCAGGAAGTAAGTCTTCGCGGTGTAACTGAGCTCTCAAGATGTCTTGGAGACCCTGAGAAAATCTATCCGAGAGTTCTTCGGTGGCTTGGACTCGCACACAATCTTGGACAAGATACTCTTGATAGAGCAGTAAAAGAATGGATACTCATTGAAGAGCAGGAAGCCCTATTACAATCCTTGAAAACAAGCCTTCAGATGGTCTATACTACAGAGATGGTTGTGGCCAGGAAAGCATATGAAGGCGCATGCGCAGAAGTTGGGTTAGAAGCAATTCATGAAGACCAGATTCCCCTTGACACTATAAGCTTTAGAATTGAGGTCAAGAGAAAATATGACCATGCGATGAGCCCAGAATATCTCATTAAGAGTCTGGGAGATAAAGGTTCTGAGTATAGAGACATGAGGAAGGAAGATGAAAGTATCCTTGAGTCCATAGATGAGATGATTAACATGGCAATAGATTGGACATCTCTTGATGTCATCTGGGATGCAATCTGCTTCCAATTCAAAGAAATCGAATCCGGTAAAATGATCAAGATTGTGAATGATCTCACAGAAGCTGGAATAATTGAGTCCAGGAGTGTGTAGTTTCTAGTGTCAAATGGCTGGCAATACAATAAGGTTGTGTTTGCTGGCACATTTGACCATCTTCATGAAGGACACAAGCATATAATCCGCACAGCATTCAGACTTAGCAAGACTGTAGCGCTCGGTCTTACAACCGATAAGATGTTGGAGTATAAGAGCGATAGAAAACTCATTCAGCCATATGATGTTCGTTATGCTGAATTGATGAAGTTCATCAAATCTGAGCTTGATGTTGAGAGAGTAACCATTTTCCCCATAGAAACAACAGAGGGCGGCGCTGATAAAATGAGAGATTTGGAAGCCCTCATTGTTTCGGATGAGATTGGTGTAGTTCAAAATGCGTTTGATATAAACCAGAAGCGGGTCGATAACGGTCTCAAGAGATTCCACATTATAGTCATTCCTCGAGTAAGAACAGATGATGGAAGACCACTCTCATCTTCGCGAATAAGAAGAGGAGAAATATTCCATGAGGATGAACTCATCTACTAGGGAAACGGAAGATTCTCAGTAAACTTTCTCTTGAACTCAGGATTATCTGTAAGCTCGATGTAATTTGCTTCAGCTACGAGTTTCTCAGCAGCTTCTCGATATTCTTGTCTATGTAGGAGACCAGCTCCAATACTAGCTCCACCACGGACTTGCCTGATATCTGCGTTAATCATTTCAGGAAGAAGTCCAATCCTAATCGCGTCTTCTATTACTAATCCAGTACCAAATACTCCTGTAAGGTAAAGAGATGAAACCTCCCCGGGTGCTAATTGTGCGTTTTGAAGAACCATGCCAAGTGCAGCTCGGATAGATGCCTTTGACTGCTGAATCATCCGAACGTCAGGTTGTGTCAACACAATTTTTGAGCCAGTAGCTGATTCAGAAGCAGTTGCAATGATGTAGTGAATTATTGTACTGTCTGTAACGAGCCATGGAGTTCTCCGACCTTTATTGAATGAACCTCTGGAAAACAATATCCCACTGTTAAGCATGCTAGCAATTGCGGAAACCACTCCTGTTCCACAAATCCCGGTTGGTTTTCCACCACCGATGACATCATAACGCGGTCGAAAATCAGACGGGTTTATTCTTACTCTACTTATAGCACCAGATTCCCCCGCGATCCCACATTCAATGGACATTCCCTCGAATGCCGGACCAGATGCAGCAGATGCAATCCATAATTCGCCATCCTTGAAAGCAGCAATCTCTGTATTCGTACCAACATCAATTGACACTATGTTGGAGTCTGATTTCGTAAAGCCACTAGCCAACATCGTAGCCACTGCATCAGCACCAACAAATGATTCAATCACCGGAGGTGAGTAGCATTTGGATTCATCATGCAGATCCAGGTCTACATCTGAAGAACTAATTGTTATGGATTCTTTGTGCTCTGCAACATAAGGCGGTCTAAGGAGTGAGTTTGTGGACAGTCCAAAATATAGGTGGTGCATTACAGTGTTTCCAACGATGACGACTGAGTCAACAAGTTGTGGACTACACTTGGACTTTTCCAAAATTCTTGATATTCCATCTCTTACACACTCTCGTACAATTCTAGTAAGTAAAGATGCATTCTCTGGTTTCCGAGCAAAGTCAATACGAGAGATTATCTCCTCCCCATAATCACGTTGAGGATTAGTGAAAATGAGTTCACTGATGAACCTGTTATCTAATAAGCTGGTCAGATGAATGGTGATGTTAGTTGTACCAATATCAACTGAAACACCATACCTCTCAGAAGCGACCATAGGATAAAACCACATCTTGGTCTTTCAAGATTATCGGACAATCATCACAGGACAATGCGCTTGACTTGCTACTTTATCGCTTATAGAACCAACGAAGAGTCTGCGAATTCCGCTGAGACCCCGAGACCCGAGTATAATGATACTAGTACCTCTATCATGTGCAATATCAATTATCTTTGCAGCTGGGTCTCCATGAGAGATCATATCAATGACCTGACAATTGAGGTCGTTTGCAATCGCCTTAGCTCGAGCGAGGATATCTTCACCCACTTTTTGAAGGGCCAGGAATGGTTGATCTGAAACAGTATCATGATAGGGAGTAGCAGAAACCAACATGGGAACAACATGAAGTAGGACTACCTCTGCACCTAATGGAGGACCCATAGCGCATGCATAACGGACTGCTTTCAAAGAATGTTCTGAACCATCAACTGCAACAAGTATGCTCTTGATTTCAACGCTTTGTTCGGTTTCGCTCATCAAGCACCCTCTCTGTCCCCCCAAATATGCTACGAACCTTATCTCTCTTTCTCAATGTCAACCACTCGGTAGTTCTATATCACACTCGGCTGCTGTGAGTGAAAGAGCCATATTTGAAAACTGTTTTTTGCATTCAGTTGATTATCATTTCGAGGCATGAGAGATGGATCTTAGTAAAATCAAATCCGAAGAGGATGTGAAACGTGCAACACTTTCAATCCCGGGTTACACCGAGTTTGACAGTAAAGTCTACGCAGCAACGTTCAAGATTCCAAAGGGAAAGGTAAGCACTTATGGTCGAATCGCAAAGATGATTGAGAAACCAAAGGCTTACCGAGCAGTTGCTAATTCATTGCACAAGAACCCACTCTTTCCTGTTGTTGCATGCCATCGAGTTGTGAAAGAGGATGGCAGTTTTGGCGGAGACAAGAAGAGAGCAGAGGGAAGGTGTAAACATTGTAAGGAGGAAGGCGTGCCAATCGAGAATGGAAAGGTCAAGATGAGTAAGGAGATTGTCTTCTGAATTATTTCAGAGACGCAAACAGAATTGCACCTCGAACTAAATTCCTCAGGACTTTTGTGAGATCATCAGTGTGAACTCTTACTTGTTCCATTGTGTCACGGTCTCTGATAGTAATGGTTCCATCTTCAATGGTTGTATAATCGATTGTGACACAGAAGGGAGTACCAACTTCGTCTTGGCGTCGGTATCTCTTCCCAATAGAGCCACCTAGATCGAATTGAGCAACAAAGCCCGCA
>JBHLQJ010000012.1:0-22136 GCA_048884945.1 Candidatus Thorarchaeota archaeon
CATTTGGTGGTCCTCTGCTTGGTATTTTTGGATGTACAAATGACCGTAAACTCATCTACCAGATGCCTGGCAGATTAGTCGGAATGACAAGAACAGAAAAAGAGCCCTATGAAGATGGATTCGTATTGACATTAAGTCCCAGAGAACAACACATCCGTCGAGAAAAAGCTACGAGCAACATCTGTTCCAACCAAGCGCTTGCCGCAGTAACTGCAACAATCTACATGTCACTTCTTGGTCCGACCGGGTTAAAACAAGTCGGCGAAACCATTACCTACAACGCTAATTATACTGCTAGGATGCTTGACAGAATTCCAGGAGTAAAAGCACCTGCCATTGGAGAATCGATATGGAAAGAGTTTGTAGTCCGATTTGAAAACGGAGTCACAGCCAAAGATGTACATGAAGGTCTTCTTGAGAGCGGTATCCATGGCGGAAGAATTCTCACTGAAGAGTTCCCTGCACTCGGAGAATCAATGTTGTTTTGCGTGACAGAGATACACAGCAAAGAAAACATTGACGAACTAATACAAGCTGTGGAAAATATTGTGTCTGGGGGAGTTGGTGCACAATGAAGTTTCACAGACTTGATGATACCAAAGTACGCCAAGCAAAATGGATTGAACCACTAATCTTTGAAAGATCCATGCCTGGAATCATTGGACATGTTTTCCCACCCCCCGAACCTGATGTGAGAAAGGTAGTTGGCAGCATTGAGGATGCTATCCCAAATAAGATGGTTCGAAAGGAACCACCAAGAATACCTGAGGTTTCAGAGCCTGGGATTGCTCGTCATTATACTCGGCTCTCCCAGATGAACTTTGCAGTGAACCTTGGCACCTATCCATTAGGCAGCTGTACAATGAAATATAACCCCGCTGAAAACAATTGGGCCGCCAGTACAGCTGGTTTTGCATGGTTGCATCCGCTTCAAGACACTTCTATGGCTCAAGGTGCTCTTGAAATGATGTGGGAGTTGGAGAGATGGCTTGGTGAGATAACTGGAATGGATGCCTTCACCCTTCAGCCTGCAGCAGGAGCTCAGGGTGAATGGACTGGTGTCATGATGATACGTGAGTTTCATCGTTGTTTCACAGAAAACTGTGAACAGCGAACTGAGATGCTTATTCCAGATGCTGCGCATGGCACAAACCCAGCATCAGCTGCAATGGCTGGATACAAAGTAGTGGTAATCCCCTCAAGTAAGGAAGGGTTGGTAGACTTAGATGCCTTGAAGGAGGTTGTTGGTCCAAAGACAGCTGGTCTTATGCTCACCAACCCTAACACAATAGGAGTTTTTGAGAAAGACATTGAAGAGATCACAGATATCGTGCATGATGCTGGTGGACTGGTCTACTACGATGGTGCTAATTTCAATGCAATAATGGGCAAAGTCCGACCAGGTGATATGGGCTTTGATGTCGTTCACTTGAACCTTCACAAGTCATTCTCAACACCACATGGTGGAGGAGGACCAGGAGCTGGTCCAGTTGGTGTCACTGAGAAGTTGATTGATTTTCTCCCTGTCCCGCGTGTTGTGAAGAAGGAAGATGGCACTTTTGACTTGGACTATGACTATCCACGGTCAATTGGGAAAGTCAAAAGCTTCTATGGTAACTTTGGCGTGTTAATTCGTGCCTATGCGTATATCTATGCCCTGGGCGCTGAAGGTCTTGAACGGGCGTCTGAGGTAGCAGTGCTCAATGCTAATTATGTTGCTCATCATGTGCGCAATATACCAGGATTCACTCTACCATACTCCCAAGATGCTCCTCGAATGCATGAATGCGTCATCTCAGCTGAAGAGCTGAAGAAAAAGACTGAGGTCACTGCTATGAATGTGGCTAAGCGCTTGCTTGACTTTGGCGTACACGCTCCCACTGTATATTTCCCTCTCATAGTTCCTGAGGCTTTGATGATCGAACCTACTGAAACAGAGTCCCGTCAAGAGCTTAATTTCTTCATCTCAGCACTTGAAACAATCTCGAAAGAAGCTCATGAAGACCCTGAAAAAGTGAAGAATGCACCATATACCACATCTGTCGGTCTTCTAGATGAGTATAGATCTGCACATCCAAAGACCATGACTCTCTCATATAGAATGTACCAACAGCAACAGAAAGAGGAGAGCAAAGAATAGGCAAATGGTGTACCAAAAACATTAGAGGCAAGTTCAGCTAACAGAACAGCGATGATATTTGAAAGAAAGGCTGGTCGGCACAATATCTGTCTTGAAGCAAAGGAAATTGGTAGAGACCTTCTAATCGCTATATATGGTGGTGATGAACACCATGTTGGCGGCGTTGCCACAGCATATCCGACAAAGAGCCACTACCGAGATGCTACAACCATAAGCGTGAGCACTCTCACCTTACCTGGACACAAGGACTATGTTGTAGCCAACACATCTGCAGAAAAAATCTGCAAAGCTCTAGAAATTCCCACTGTTGTCACTGTCGGTATTCACTATGATAATGCCAGCCGAAAAGAGATTGAGGAGATAATCGTAGTCGTTGATGCTCTTGTGGAAGAGGTCATTTCGTATTATCAAAAGGCTGAATAGTACTCTTGCTTTCAACTGCAATGGTTAACTATTTGAAAGTCAAGTTCAAATCATTCGGGCCAGTGCGAAGGCTTCTGAAAGAAAAAATCATAGACATCGAGGTTCCTGACAATACAACAGTCCGACAAGTTGTCAACAGAGTTGTTGAGATTGGAGGAGAAGAACTCAGGAGACTTATAATGCACAATGATAATATCAGTGGAAATCTGATTGTGATGCTTAACAAGAAAGATGTTGAAACCTTGGGAGGAATTGATACAGTCATTCAAGATGGGGATGAAATTGCCATTCTTCCCCATGTTCAAGGCGGCTAGGTGTTGAGTGTATGGTCCTCAAGTACTATCTTGAAACTTATGGGTGCTCGCTAAACGCAGCTGACTCCGACATCATTGTAGGACGTCTTGAAGCTATTGAAGGGCAGCGGGTGAATGACATTCGTGAAGCCCATCTGATCCTATTGAATACGTGTGGTGTTAAGGAGCCAACAGAGGACAAAATCATTCATAGGCTTGAAGAATTGGGACAGAGTAATATTCCAATCATTGTTACCGGATGTCTACCAAAAATCTCTCCCAATCGGATTGAGCAAGCAATTCCAGAATATGCTGCATTGCTTGGTCCTCAGTCAATTGACACTCTGGCATCGATTGTTCCGCGTATCCTTCATGGTGCGAGAGGAATTCGACAAATAGAATCTGATAATGCATACAAGCTGAAATGGTTGACAGGACCACCTGATAGTGTAATTTGCACCATCCCCATCTGTGAAGGCTGTCTTGGGAGTTGTGCATATTGCGCTGTGAAATTCGCTCGTGGAAAGGTACGAAGCTATTCAATTTCAGGCATCCATCGATTAATCGAGCGATGTGTCCATCTTGGATATCGTGAGATTCGATTGACATCTCAAGATGCTGCAGTGTTTGGTAGTGACACTGGTGAAACACTTACTGGGCTTATACAGTCAATATCTACAATTGAAGGAGATCACAAGTTTCGACTTGGCATGTTTAATCCAAACATAGTGATGAGCTCAATTAATGACCTTCTAGAGTCAATGAAAAATGAGCATTTCTTCAAGTTCTTTCACATCCCCCTTCAGTCTGGCAGCGATAAAATTCTGAAAACAATGAAACGCAGGTATATTGCCAGTGACTGGGTGAACATTGTTGAGAGGGTCAGGAAACGTTTCAAGAATCCAACAATTGCTACTGACATCATAGTTGGATTTCCGGGCGAAAATGAAACCGATTTCAAAGAAACCCTTGAATTAATTCAAAGTGTAAGACCGTCGGTCATCAATATCTCAAAGTACGGCGACAGGCCTAATACTCTTGCCTCACAATCAAATGAAAAAGTAGATACTACAGTGAAGAAGAACCGCAGTAGGATTCTGACAAAGATTGTAAATGAGATTATCACAGAATCCAATGAAGCATGGGTTGGATGGTCTGGTCCAATCATGATAACCGAGAAGGGTTCAAAAGGTGGACTGCTTGGACGAAATGAGTCTTACAAGATAGTTGTTATTCATGAGGATTTGAAACTAGGAACAATCGTTGATGTTGAGATTACATCATCACAACGAACCCATCTGAATGGGAAAGTCATCTCCTAGGTTTTATCTCGATATCAACAATCTCTCCTGACTCTGCACTCTTTCTTGAAGCTTCAACAATCTCTAAGGCACATAGAGCATCATCTATGCTAACCCTTGGAGTTTCACCTGTCTTGATACATCGTAAAAAGTCATTGAGTACTTCTCGTACTGGTTCGCCATAGACTTTAATCGTTGCTCCTCTCTCAGGAAGCTGTATTGTATCGCCTTTAGCTACAGGTGCTTGATCCAAATGTTGTACCTTGATTATCTGTCCGAACAAATCAAGAACCAGTGCCCCCTTTGTCCCTGAAACATCCATGTAGCGTCGACGTCCAGCATACTGTCTAGAGAGGTGGAAAAAGTGTTGAGTTCCGGAATCAAACTTCACCATGATCTCGCCACTATTATGAATTCCACCAACAGTGTTACTCTGAGCAAAGAGCTTTGCAGGTCCGTTGCTAATTCTCGCCATAATGTCAAAGTCATGTACACCTAGGTCTTCAAAGACATCACCAAGCGATGGGATTCTCTCTGGTTGTACAAAACCTCGTCTATCGTAGATAATGGTCCGTGGATTTCCAATCGCATCAGTTTTAATCAGTGAGAGGGCTCTGCCAACAATTGGATTGTAGATTTCTGAATGAGAAACTAAGGTGACAATTTTTCGTTTCTTTACTACCTCTGCAACCTTTTTCCCATCTTCTAGGGTGCTAGCTAGAGGTTTTTCGATGAGGATTCCCTTTATGCCCTCATATTTTGTAGCTATGGTTTGGGCTATACCTGCATGAGTTGATGTCGGTGTGGCGATAACAACACCGTCAGGTTTTGTTTCATCAATCATTGAACCAAAATCCTTGAACGGAATTGTGTTATGCTCCTTCGCTACCTGTTCTGCAGTTGCGATGTCAGTATCAGCCACGCCTACCAAAGCTCCCAAGTCACTCAGAATTCGTGCATGTATTCGACCCATGTTGCCTGTTCCAATTATTACAATCCTTCGAGATGACGTTCTTAACCACTCCCAAGGCGTCTAAGATGCTCCCTATCATCTTGACCTTTATACATTACCGTAGTCCCAAGATTGTCTTGTATATGCAAAAATTTTACAGGCGCTAGTCGAAAAAGTGACAATTTCCCTCATGATGATTTTATATTGACTGCTTCGCATTAATGAATGAATCCAAGATTCACGCCTTCCACCAGGGACTCGCAATACAATGCACGTCTTGGATCACAATGCTTTGCCGAGTCCCATTATACTTCAGAAGACAACTCCCTCCCTCGGACCCACCTGTATCAAGGATGCGATTTTGCCTCGCCGCATCTAGGGTGGGTCCTTTTACAATCTTGTTTTGGAATTTTGTTTCATATCGGTGAAATCCCATTTAGATGAAGTCTAGGAAAAAAGAAGAAGAGAGCGTCGTGTAAGAACGACGCCCGTGTTGTGTAGACGCTATTAGCTCATTTGAGTAGGAGTCTGGGTCTTCAAGGAGTTATAGATTAGAGTAAGACCAAAGACTAATGCAGGGAGTACAAAGATCAGGAGAATAAACGCGCCAATGGCACTCCATGCAGTGAGTACTGCAAAAACAACATCTGTCATCGGATTAGGCACCAGGCCCAATGAAACCAAATACATAGAGTAGATGGCTATTGGTCCAAAGAGGATGAGGGTAATGATGACAAATATTAGTAGAAATCCAAAGATCCTGCCCAGATTTGCTCTTACAGTCCTAACAGACATTCTCATGGCGTCAAGCGCGCTCATTCCATCAACGATTGCGGGGCATAAGAGAGAGAAGAAGCTCAACATGATAAAGAAGTAGGCAAATCCAATGAATCCCTCAATCCAATTGATAGGATAAGGAATTGGCTGAAATCCATATGCCCAGCTTATGATGTATCCAACAATCAAGGCAGGAAGAACGATTATTATGGAGAGGAGAATCCCACCCACAATAAGAGGTACAAACTTCTTCCTGAGCCACGAGAAAGCATGTTCCACGCGAGTATCATTGGTATCAATCTGTTCCTTTGCAATACCGAATAAGGCACCCAACACCCAGATTCCTATGGCCGTGATTGGGAGAATCACTGTTAGGAATGAAATGGAGAGAATCACCTCTACATTACCAGAGGTCAATGGCATAGTCCAAGCTGTCAGAGTATCAGTCCATCGAGTGATGAAATCAGCAGATGGGTCCATTATCCATGCAACCAAGCCAATTGGTAAAGTTACTATTACAAAGACCAGTCCCAGAACAACAACAATGCCTATGATGGCAAGAAAGAAAGTTAATAACTTGCCTTTTGCCATAGATAAACCCGATTTAAAATCATTAATCGCGCTCATATTTATCAACGTTCTGTATACGATTTGTGTACAATATTTAAACCAAGGCATAGATGCCAAGTAAGCTATCTGTGCGGGATCAGTTTTGCTGTTTGTAACACGAGTGAAGAAGACACAATCCATTGCTACAATGACAGATTATGTGAGAAGTGGTGCGGAGGGCGAGATTTGATAAAGCTCAAGGGCGTATAGAATATGCGTTGTGTTAGAATTGAGAAGAATCCCCTTGGGACCAGCATTGGTTTCTCTCGGCATTTTTGGTGGGGGCTTTTTCTGGTTAGTCCTAACTGGGCTTAGGTTTGACTATCTCATCACTAATGTCTATCACGGTGATCCGGGAGAAGCGATATGGTCTCTTGACCCTCTCTTCACAGTAATTGCTGCAGTTCCAGGACTAATCCTAGTTTTCGTTGGAATCATTCTTTCAGCTCAGACCGCATCTGAACAGGCTAATGAGATTGAACCTGAGGTGGGCTATCACCAGTTGAATTTGTTCTACATAGGAGAAATCAGTCTGCTTGTTACAGCCATCGTGAGCTTCATCGGTTTTCTCGGTATATCACAAAGTATTGTTGAGATTGATTGGGTTGCTGCGATAATAATGGGGGCAATTGTAATCACAAGCATAGTTCAACTTCTATCTTTCGTTCTTCGGAAATCGATTAGTAAAATAGACTCATTTAAACTCTCAAAAAATGCTGCAATACTACTAGCTGTTGAACTTGGGATACTCCTTTCAATCGTCCTTATCCTTCGATTATACACTTGGAGCTTTATAAGATGGACAACCTTAGTAATCATATCATCTGGTTTTCTTGGTCTGCTTTTTCTAACTCCAAGTTTTTTGGATCCAAAGTGTAAAAGTGGTGCGGAGGGCGAGATTTGAACTCGCGATTCGTGTTTGGGTTGGCAAGCAACCCATAAATCACTACTGAACCAGGCCCTCAACCTGGCGCCTTTGACCTGGCTTGGCAACCTCCGCAAATTACAGAGATTAAATCTTGAGGGATATTTCCATCCGTTCTCAAACCTGTGATAAGGATTTCTGTATTGAGAGGATGCCTTGCTAAAGATATTCTGATTGGAATCGGCCAAGCCACAATATTGCGACAGCTTAATCTATTCGCAATATGTTGAACCACCTCAATTACCTAGTAGTTCCAGCCAGCCACTCAAAAAAGCCTGGCCTTGTCCTAGAAGGGGACTTGTTTTCTCTATTATCTTTCATTTTTATCACCTAGCTCATAAAACTTCATCATAATGCGTATAAAGTAATGGAAACCTGCACATGAAAAAAAGGGCATCATCGATGGAAAAATGGAGCCCCGGGCGGGATTTGAACCCGCGATCAACTGCTTACGAAGCAGTCGCTATAACCACTAAGCCACCGAGGCTCGGTTCAGCGCTATCCTTTGGAATTCTCTAATAAAACTTTATCATGGAACCGATATGCTAGAACAGTGGAGGTCTTAGGTTGAAGACCGGTGAGATGGGTGAACGTGATTTTCTAGCTAAGATCAGCAGTTTTGTCAATAAACCAAAATCGGCTGTTCTGGGATTCGATGAAGATGCCTCTGACATTCCTGTTTCAGAAAAAAACAACCTTGTCATTAATGTTGATACATTCGTGAGGAAGACTGACTGGCTTCCAGGAATGACGCCCGCTCAAGCTGGGCGAAAGACTGCAGTAATGGCTCTCAGTGATTTGGCTGCAAAAGGAGTCAAACCACAAGCCACAATGCTCTCTCTCTGTGTGCCACAAGACTATGACGTAGAAGATGCAAGCGAACTGATTCGAGGATTTTCACAGTTCGGTCTCAAGTCCGGTGTTCCATACCTTGGCGGCGATATTGGAATGTGCGATGATGTTGTCCTTACTGGTGTCGCACTTGGTACAGCTCCGCCGCAGGAAATTGTGTTGCGTAATGGTGCGAAAGAGAATGACATCGTTGCAGTCACAGGATATTTTGGCTTGACATCGGTTGCTTTCGAGATTCTGATTAGAGGTCTAAAAGCTGATTCGGGATTACACAAAGAGGCTCTTGCAGCCGCATATAGACCAGAGATTGATCTTGATTTTGTATCAGCTCTCAAAAAAATTGGAGCAGTAACAGCCTCCATGGACAGCAGTGATGGTCTCGGAATCACACTACACACTATTGCTAGGTTGAGTGGATGTGGTGTTCTTATTGAGGACCTACCTGTCCGACCTGAAGTGGAGTTTTTCTGTCGTGACAACAAGTTGTCCACAATGAAGATGGTGATGCAGGGCGGAGAAGAGTTTCTCCTAGTCTTAACAATGCCCCCTGAGAAGTACACCGCTGCACTTGAAATCGCCAAAAAGAAGAAGCTCGTTCTAAACAGAATTGGATCTGTCATAAAGGAGAAACAAGTTATGTGGGAGTCAAAGGAAGGATTTCTCCCCATTCCCTTTGCAGGCTATGACAATTTCAAGGAATGGACTTCGTAATTGAAGGGTGAGTAATATGCAGGTGGAACGCGTTGCTCTAGTCGATGGATATGTTGACGAGCCTACTTGCCTTGGTGTCCCGCCCTATGTTAGCATCTACCCCCGATATATTGCTGGCGCAATCTGGATGCAAGCTCCAAAGACTGAGATTTTCTATCATACAATCGATAGAGTTCGTGAGAGTTTTCAACAAGCACAGCAGCTTTGGTTAAAGACAGACCTCATCATTCTCATTGCAGGAATGATTGTCCCTGGCAAGTATGTAGGGGGCACTCCAATCTCTGTCAGAGAGGCTAGAGAGTTATTTTCAGATCCTGCTCTTGAAGGAATACCCAAGATTCTCGTGGGTCCATGGGCTAGATTCGGCTGTGGACTTGAGGGTGGAAAGATTGCCCTAAGTTCAGATACACTTGCACCACCTTTTGACCATATAATCACGGGTGACCCAGAATTGGTCATTGCGCGAGCACTTGAATTAAGGGAGGGTTTCGAGTCAGTCAACCTTGATTTGGCCCGCGAGAATGCGGGTGAGATTGAGCCTTTCATCATGAAGGGAGTTTCAATTGTTCGACAGCATCCTGGCTTCTCGAAAAGACATATTATCTGTGAGATTGAGTCGTATCGGGGATGTCCACGGTTTCTGACTGGTGGCTGTACATTTTGTGTCGAGCCATCATATGGACCGCCCCAACAACGAACTGCAAAAGCAATTGCATCAGAGATACAAGCGCTCTATGAACTGGGAATCAGAGCTTTTCGAATTGGCCACCAAGCCGACCTCTTCACCTTTGGATCCTTTGAGATGAGCGAAGTCGAATTTCCAACTCCAAATCCGGATGCTATCGAGGGTCTCTTTTCAAGGATTAGAACTGGTGCGCCTGATATTGGTGTGTTGCATATTGACAATGTCAATCCTGGCACAATCGCACATCATCCACAGGAATCACGAAAAGTAGCTAAAATTATCATGAAGTATCACACTCCTGGAGATGTAGCCGCATTTGGAGTGGAATCTGCAGACCCCGAGGTGATTCGTAGGAACAACCTAAAGGCAGATCCAGATGAGGTAATTGAAGCCGTTCGAATATTGAATGAAGTTGGTAGTATTAGAGAGCCATGGGGTCTTCCACATCTATTACCTGGACTTAACCTGCTTTATGGACTTCCTGGTGAGTCCAAGAGGACTTTAGACCACAACATGGATTTTCTCAAACAGCTTCTCACTGAAGGGTTGTTAGTGCGACGAATAAACGTCCGGCAGGTAATCGGTCTACCGGGGACTCGCATGGAGCTAGAAACTGGGAAGAAAATAAAGAGGCATCTATTCTTCAGGCATCGAGAACAGATTCGTAACACAATTGACATTGAGATGATTAAGCGGGTCGCACCACAAGGCACAGTAATCCAATCTGTCTTTGTCGATGGTGTGACTGGAAACGCGTATCTTCTTCGACCATTGGGAACATATCCTCTATTGTGTCATATGCCACTAGGTGCTGATGAATCAGTTCCGCATGATGTCTTTGTGGTAGACCATGGTCCAAGATCAGTCACAGTCCTTCCTTACCCCCTTAAACCATCACAAACCTCTCTCTCACAATGGAAAGTCATTCCAAGTATTGGCAGTAAACGTGCTATTAGGATTAAAGCAATTGAATCATTGAATTCCATCGAAGATGTTACAAAATCTCTTGATATGGAACTCCCTCATTGGCTGACACGAGCAATGGATTTCAAACCTTAGAATACATGGCGGGCCCGGTGAGATTTGAACTCACGATTTCCAACTTAGAAGGCTGGCGCCCTATGGACCACACAATGCACAGATTTTGCATTGTACCGGGCTAGGCAACGGGCCCTGCAATCAGCGTCGACTCTTAAAGGACATAAAGGTTTCCGATTGGCATTGATATGTTCCGAAAAGGGGTTGCCCGAGACTCAAAAGAGAATCCCGGGCGTTGTGGGATTTTGTGAAACCAGTCCAGAGTAGGTACTGGGTGTGGATTAACATAAAGGATTCAAATCTTGCATTCCCCTAGTCATATCTAATACCTAGCTCATTACAAAGGCTGGTGGGTAAATCACGAAGTACTGTACAACCACTGCAAGGAGTATCCCGCTAAGAACTAACCCCTTACCTTTACCTGCATTCACATCCGTGAACCAAAGAATTGCACCAACTAGAACGACTATGACCGCCGAGATATTCCCGATGAAGATTAGGAACTCCCAAATCTCAGCGAAGTATGCAGCAATCATAGCTACAAAGTCAGACAGTGGGCTAAGTATATGGTACAGTGACATCGCCTTACCTACTTCTTTATGCCCTCTAGAGCATATAAACTCCTGAAAACAACAAGCTCACGATTGCTGTGTAACGAACCTTTATATTCATACAAAGTACTTTGTTATACAAAGAACTTTGTTGTGTTGAATATGAATGAAAATGATCTATTAGAAATCGAACGAGGCACTTTTCGTGAATCGATGAAAGATGGTCTGACTGAGTTTCTCCTAGGACTAGTGCTGCTTATAATACCTGGAATGATGGCTGAACCATACTTTGTGCCAATTTTCGTGGCGCTCTACATCATTTTTCTCCCTCAGGGTATTGAAGCATTCAGAAGGAAGTACACCTACCCGCGAACCGGATATGTGAAGATGCGCGAAGGACGCCCTCCAAAACTTACACTTGGAGTAGTTGCGGCAGTTCTTTTGATTTTCATTATCATAGTTGCAATGCTCTATTCACTCTCGATTGGAGTGATTGATCGCTACTTCATTTGGAAATGGCTACCGACTGTCTTTGGAGTAATCATGTGTGGGCCTTCTCTATATCTGAAGGACAAAACAGGTCAGAACCGGTATTATTTGTGGGGTATACTGACAACAATCACTGGAGTTGCGATATCACTAGCCCCTTTCATCTCTGCTGAACTTAGTTTAGCTCTCTATATGATTGCTTGGGGTGTCTTTTTCATGGTGTTAGGTATCATCCGGTTCATCCTATTCATTCGAAGCAATCCTGTGATTGACACACCGGAGGATGATATGGGTGAGTAACGACGAGGTCGAGATTGACAGACTCATTCATGAACCAGCCAGACTCAAGATTATGGCACAGCTCTATGTGGTCGATGAAGCTGACTTCATCTTCCTGATGCGTCAAACAGGACTCACTTGGGGAAATCTCTCCTCGCATATGAGTAAACTTGAGGAAGCGGAGTATATTGAAGTTCGTAAGGAGTTTTTGGATAAGAAGCCACGCACAATCATGAAACTAACAAAGAAAGGTCGTGAGTCATTCCAGAAATATCGGGACGCTCTGGACCAAGTCCTGAAAGATTTACCAGGGTAGCTGTGGGATCTTAGATCCCACTCCTTTTCTTCTTAGATGATGTAATTGATAGTCTTCGGAGATATTCCCATTAGTCTATAGTACACTGTAATCTGTCCGCGATGATGGATGCTATGTTCTAGCATCTCAAGAATGATTTCAGCTATAGTTGCTGGGCGGTTGAAAGAATCGATTTCTGCCATGAGATTCCGTATACGAATGAAACTCATGATGCTTCTTACTTTTTTAAACACGTCTTCAGCGAGCTGAATAATCGACTCAGCTGTATCATAGGTTTCAAGATTATAGGGAAGGGGCTCCCATTTCCCCTCACAAACACCTCGCATATAGTAATGTAGTGATCTTAGAAGATGAAGGACCACCTCACCAATTTCCCGTCCATCTGAAACAGGTTTACTCATAATGCTAATTTCTGTGAGCTGTTCAAGCAGTGGCATTGTTTCGTCAAGATGACGATTCACCGCATTATTGAGGAATTCGTACAACAAGAAATCAGACACCTCTTAGTCCGTCGCAGAAGGCAAGAACATTCTTTCCAAGATCAGCATAATTGTAGCCGCCCTCTAAGAGTCCATATCGTCGCCCTTCACATCGTTCCTCTGCAAAGTCATGCATCATTCTACCTATTTTCCGGAATGCATTTGTTGAGATATTGCCTCCCCAGTCGTCCTCATACTGGTCAAAACCCGCGGAAGCCACTATTATGTCCACTTCCGGCGCAGAGTCAAACGACCTCTTAATATCTTTCAAGAACTGGTCATCACCGTTTCCGCTAGGATTGTGGATAACGAACTTGGAATCATCGCCGAGGATGTTGATATTTCCGTCTCCCGTATGAAGGTCAAAATCAAGAATGTAGGCAGACTCGATGAGACCTTTTGCTCTCAGATGAAGCAGTGAAACTGCAACGTTACAGAAGTAACAAAATCCCCAGTACGAATCGCGAGAGGCATGATGTCCGGGTGGTCTGATTAGACCGAATGCAGGCTCTCCTTCTACGGCAATCTCACCGGTCATAATTGCACCTCCCGCTGCAAGGGTTGCCATCTTATAGAGGAGTCCCGGTTTTGTAGAATCATAGTCATGTTTTACAGAATCAAGTAAGCGAGTTCCGTGCGCACGGAGGATTTCCTCTTCTGTTGCGGCTCTTGCTTCCACAAACTCATAATCTGGGTGAGTCCCCAAAATTTCGACTGATGTATCAAGTCTTCCAAGTGCCCCAGCAGGAGTCCTGTCATAATGTTCCTGCATAAGGGGATGATATACGATTTTCACAGTCTTTTCACACACCATTGAAGGATTTGTGTCCTTGGGTCTTACGAGAACTAATCTAAAAATAAAAAGGATTTAGTGGGCAGACAGGCTCGCGACCCATCCGCCCTCTTATTTTAGAGAAAATACAAGGAGAGGAGGTGGAGTCCTTTCTAACCAAAAAGACTGCCGAGTCCAGCAGTGAACTCTTCTTCCTTCTCTTCTTCTTTCTTCTCTTCTTTCTTTCCTTCCTTCTTCTCCTCAGCGGGGGCTGCACCGCCAGCTGCTGCAGGAGCAGCTGCTACTGGTATAGCTGCGGCGCTCTTGAGAGCCTCATCAATGTTAACATCTTTCAGAGCTGCTAACAATGCTTTGACTCTACCCTTATCGGGAGTCACACCTGCTGCAGTTAGAGTGTCCTCCATTGCCTTGGCAGTGAGTTTCTGACCCGCCTTGTGGAGCAGAAGTGCTGCGTATACGTACTCCATAGTTGTTACCTCTTGTATTACTCATCCGAACAGGCTTCCCATGCCTGCTACTTCTTCTTCATCCTCCTCTTCCTCAGGTTCCTCAGGTTCTTGCTGCTCAGCCGCGTCTGAGGCGGGTGCAGCCGCTGTTGATGCTGCTGCAGCAGCGGTCTGAACCTGACTAAGAATATCAGAGGGTATTGCTTCAGGATTCTTCTCAGCAATAACCGCAATGAGTGCGAATGCCTCGGAGTTTGCCTTTGAAAGGAACTCGTTGAGCATGTCTGGCACGAAGAATCCTATGTGTAAAGCCAGACTCTTTGCTTCCATGTTGGCTTTTGCGATAATGAGTGGTGCAGTGTCCTCAGTCACAATACCTGTATTCACTGAGAGATTTACTGCATACTGGTGACCTACAATAACCTGTTTGAAAAGCTCTTCAAGATCAATATCGAAACTACCTGAAGTCAGGACTGCACCATCACTGTAAGCTGCGATTAACTTAAGCTGGAGTTCCATTGGTTCAATTCCTAAACGTGAAAGCATCAATGCCATTGCGTTTGAGATGACGTTTCCAGCTTTGACTGCAACAGTGTCATCTGTGATATGAATCACACCACCTTTGACTCGAGAGGGTATCTTAAGACCTGCAAGTTCGCTGATGAATGGTCCTGGCGCTACGCCAGTATTCATTGCAGGAACAATGATGTCGTTCGGAGCAATCTGACCGCCTTTAGCTGGAGCTGCGGTTTTATTCTCTCTCAAGAATTTACTAAGATTAAATGGGTCTTGATTGCTGAAGACAAATGCAACTGGTCCTTTGACATAATCAATCAGGTCCGTTATCCCTTTTTTGTCACTCTTTTCAAGCGCTCGTATCATTAGCGTGTTGCGTGCCATCTTAATGACTGCAGAACCTCGTAAACTGTCCCTGATACCTTGAAGTTGTTTTGCTCCAACTCCTTCAACGCCCACGAGACCAATCATTTCACTATCATTGATAGTTGTAGCCAGTTTATCGACAACATCCTGTTTCCATTGTGGAATGGTTTTTTCATATACTGACATCTTTGATCACCAACTCTATGCAGACACCTCGATTGCTGGTCCCATGGTCATTTTTACCATGATGTTGTTTACTCGGGCTGCAAAGCCTTTGCTCGTAACGAAGTTAAGAACAGCTACAATATTGTCTGCAATCTCTCTATCACTCATCTTGATGTGTCCCACTTTCACATGGAATGTGGGCGTATTTCTCATTCTGACACGGACAGTCCGATGGTATTGGTTCATCACGGCACTGAAGTCAGCCTGCGGGGGAAATGGTTTGGGCATCTTCCCTCTAGATCCCAATGCCTGTCCTAGATAACGTCCAATCAGGGGCATCGCATCAACGGCTGCAATGAAGAAATCATAGCTCTTAGCCAGTGTTTTGCGCTCCTTCTTTTCCTCACCAATCTTTGGAATATCCTCCTTTGAGATAACGCGTTCAGCGCCAGCTTCTATGACTTTATCAGCAAACTCACCATCACCAAAAGCGCATACTTTCGGGGGTGGAATAAGAGGGTTAGGAAGAACCAACTCCTGATTTATTCTGTTCTCTGGTTTGGAAATGTCAAGCTCTTTTTTCCTGAAGTTGACGGCCATATCGAAGCTCTGTTCAAACTTAATGCCTCTCTCTGTACCCTTCGCTCGAGCTTCAGCAACTGCAGCTTCTATCCTATCAATCGAATATGACATGTACTATCACTTCCTGAGTGGTTCATCAAGCTGAGCATCCCAGATTCCTTCTCGGACTTCTGCTTGGAACGTCTTCGCTGGCTTTCCCTCGACAGTCACACCCATCTGAGCACAGGTTCCAGAAATTATCATAACAGCTGTCTTCATAGTCTGGGCGGAAAGATCACTTGCCTTCCCTTTTGCAACGTTCTTCAATTGGTCTATAGTTAAATTGCCAATTATCTTTGTGTTGGGTTCTCCAGAACCTTTGGATGCACCAACCTCTTTCATTATCAAAGCACTTGATGGCGGTGTACCAACTTCTATCTCGAAGCTCTTGTCGTTTGGGTTGACAATGATCTTTACAGGTACTTTTAGTCCCGCGAAGGGTTCTGTGACCTCATTTATTTTTGTCACAACTTGAAAGATGTTCACACCAGTGGGTCCTAGAGCTGGACCAATGGGAGGACCACCTGAAGCCTTTCCACCTTCCACCATAGCTTCTACAATTACGTCTTTTTCGCTCAATTCTAGCACGACTCCTGATGCAGTTCACTCGGTGCGTACGCAACACATCCGATGGGGTCGACCAGAAGGACAAAACTCGTGGTATATCCTGTAAGGTCTACTGCATTCTTTGTCACTTTTTTCACCCCCGACACGACATCGACGTGTCTATGTCAGATTAAGAGGATGGGCTCGCTCGTATGATATTCTGTTTTAAGGATTGCGACAGCGCAAATATTCTATGATGCTCTTTGAACCTCATTCATCCTCTGGTTCATGAGCCCAGAATGAGTCTTCGTCGTCCAACTTGTCTCTGTCAGGGACAACTACCTCGACTCCTTCCACAGGAACCTCAGCTTCCTCCTTCTTCGCTGCGCGCTCCACGATTTTCGCAAAGTCTGCATGGACTCTGACAGGTATTGTATATGGACTGTCCAAGAGTTCAAGGATGAGTTCTTCTTTGCCCGCGTCCACACGGACAACTTTAGCTCGTTCTCCCTTGAATGGACCAGAGATGATTTCTACAACATCATCTACTGAGATGCCCTCTGCAGCTGGCGGAGGTGCTAGGAACTTATCAATCTCATCAAGACTGACCTTACCACCCACCCGTCCTCTCACATGAGGAACTCCAGAGATGGCAATCTCCACATCTCTGAACTCGGTTGTTTCGATGAAAACATAGCCTCTGAGTGTTTCAGGAACAAGTATCGCTTTGACACGACCAAGCAATTGATTCGTTGATACTAGTTCTGGTTCTCCCGTCTTCTTTTTCTTCTTCTTACAGTCTTTCATATGGTCCTTTGTAGCTTTTTCGGATGTGAAGTCCTCCTGGCAGAATGGACATCGCCATACATCAGTTTCTCCAATCACAGCTGTGGTGATTAGGTCTGTGACGCTGCGTTCTTGTCCTATTGTTGTACGCACTGCATAGATACTTGTACCCGTTTCCAAGAGAAAATCCTCCAAATACTAGAGCTTCATGTTCCCACATACACTAGTTATGCGTTTACGCCCCAATTGCCAGTGATTGTAATCATAATAATCTGGATTATGAAGCTGACCATCCCTACAAGGACCATAGCAAGTAGACTGATCTTGGAACTCGTCCAGAGTTCTTTTCTGGATGGTTTTGTTGCCAGTTTCAGAATACGTCTGCTCTCGTTGATGAATTCACCAACACCCATATCTTTCACGTCCTTGAATTATGCTGCTTCAGCAGTCATAGGAGTCAGCTGCAATCAACCTTGGTTCTCTTTTAACATTTGCTGAGTATCCAAATTCCATTAAGTGAGTTTGGGTATTCCGAGGTCGCTCTTCAAATCCTCAACAAGAGGCGTGAATGGCTCTGCTTTGTCAAAGACATAGGGAGAACTTACTCCTGAAGCAATTATAGTGACTCGTAGTCTATCATCCAGTTCTGGTACTATAAGTGCACCATATATTATCTCAGCTCCTGGATTGACTTGCTCGGTCACAATCTCAATCACACGTTTAGCCTCTAAAAGTTGTAGTTCCGCATTTCCACTGACATTCACCAGAATGTTCCTTGCATTCTCAATTGACACATCTATCAATGGGTTACGAAGTGCGTTGATGACCGCTTCCTCTGCCCTGTTCTCCCCTTCTGCCTCGCCAAGAGCGATGATTGACACACCACCATTCTTCATAGTTGTCCGAACATCTGCGAAGTCCAAGTTAACAAGACCTGGTTTAGAGATCAGTTCAGCAATTCCCTTTACAGCACGTACAAGGACCTCATCTGCTACCATGAACGCTTCTGGAAGGGATAGATCTGGTGCAATCTCCAATAGTTTTTCATTTGGAATTGCGATGAGTGTATCAACATGCTCCATCAATGCATTTAGACCACGGGTCGCATTCTTCTTACGTGTAGCTCCTTCTACCTCAAATGGCAGACAGACAATTGCGACTGTCAGTGCACCATTCTCTTTCGCAGCTTTAGCAATGTGTGCAGCAGCTCCCGTACCAGTACCTCCCCCCATTCCAGCGGTAATGAATACAAGATCTCCAACGACCGCGTCTTTAATCTCATCATACGCCTCTATCGCAGCTGCCTCTCCAATATCCGGATTGTTTCCAGCTCCCAATCCTCCGCATGTTTCTCTACCCAGAAGTAACTTGTGATGTGAGTTACAAAAGTAGAGGTCTTGTGCATCTGTATTTGCAGCAAGGGTTTCAGCTCCTTCTACGCCAACTTCCATTAAGCGGGTTATTGCATTATTTCCCGCTCCACCAACACCGACAACTAATATCCTTGCGTTCACAGATTCTAATAATTCTGCAAGTTCCTCATCAGTTGTGGCTGATTTTGGAACCTTTTTCGATTTCTTGCCAGGCGTTTCACGTTTTCCGCCTGACGATTTTAGGACCTCTTCTAGCAATGGGTGCATAGTATTACCACTCACATCTTGATGATGTTATTACCCACGTATTGTTGTAACAAAAAGTAGAATACTACCCAGGTAATACTCAGTTACTACCATGACCTGACTTAGACTTGGCGCTCTTTTTTCCTCTGGGTTTCCTAGGCTTCTCTTTGCCTTTGAAGGTCTTCAATACTGAATCAATAGAAATTTGGTGCCGCCGAAGGAGTCTAGCTGCTTCATCAAGGGTCGGCTGTCCATTTTGTGCTCCAGCTTCAGTGATTGTCAGTGCAGCTACTGCATTTGCTACATTAAGCGCTTGTTCTATTCTCTCAGATCTCATCCATGCTGTTACAAAGCCCGCCGCAAATGCATCACCTGCACCCATTGTGTCAACAACTGGCACTTCAAATACCTCAGAAGTACAGTACTCAAACCCATCAGTAGCAATAGCTCCCTTCGCACCCATTTTGATTACCACAATACCTGGGAAGGTTTTTGCAAAGGATCGAAGAGCGCTCTCACTAGGAATGATTTTGAAGTATTCCTTGAGCTCCCTTTGATTCAAAAATAGAAGATCAGTTCCTTTCAAGAGTTTATCGTATTCCAGATTTATCCCTGCACGACCAGGATCTAGTGATAGAATCATTCCATGAGATGTCGCAATTTCAACAGCTCGTCCGGTCAACATTGGAAAGGAGCCTGCGACATGGATTAGCTGAGCGTCCATTAATTTCTCTTCTTCGAATACGCGTTTCTCAAGGAAACGATTTGCACCAGGTTCAACAACAACAAGCTGGTTTCCACTAGCGTCATGGATGTAGACAAAGATACCTGTAGTCTGATTTTCCAGAACCAGTAGACAGCTTGTGTCTACGCCCGCTTTAGTGATTGCCCTCGTAGCGAGTGTACCGAATTCATCATCGCCAACACATCCCACCAACATTGTTTTGACACCCAATTTGGCGCTCTGAGTAGCAAAATTTGCTGCTGACCCCCCATAGTCAAATCGGCCTGTTTCACAGATAACATGTTGGCCTGTCCCTGGTATCTTATCCACTATCATGTCAATATCTATGTTGATTCTTCCAATTGATACTACTTCACCGGGCAAGATATCGCCTCTTAAACGATGAGTGCAAGTATTGCTTTTTGTGCATGTAATCGATTTTCTGCCTGGTCAAATACAACTGAATGAGGCCCGTCCATTACCTCAGAGGTCAGCTCCTCCTCGCGATGGGCTGGTAAGCAATGCATCACAATGACATCACTTTTTGCCGCGCTAATCAAGGCTTTATTGACCTGAAAAGGCATGAGAGCATCCTCCTTCTCCTTTGATCTCTCTTGACCCATACTAAAGAACGTGTCAGTGTAAATCACATCAGCTCCTTTCACTGCTTCACTGGGACTGCTTACTACCTCTAGATTTGTTCCATATCTCTTACTGAGGGCTGTTGCTTTCTTAATCATTTCGTCGGACGGTGTATATCCTTTTGGAGACCCTATAGTGACATCCATTCCCATTATTGTACAACCCTGCATGATGGAATTACTAACATTATTGGCATCTCCGACGTATGTTATTTTGAGCCCTTCTAGTTCTCCCTTGTGTTCCTCTATCGTCTGCATATCTGCCATAATCTGACATGGATGCAATAAGTCTGATAATCCATTGATAACAGGCACCGTAGCATACTTGGCTAGCTCGATGACCTCGTTATGACCATAGACACGCGCCATAATCACATCGCAGTATCTGCTTAGAACCTGGGCAGTGTCTCCTATTGTTTCACCCCTTCCGAGCTGAGTACCACCTGGTTCAAGATAGAGGGCATGTCCTCCAAGCTGAGTCATTCCAACCTCAAAAGACACTCTGGTCCTAGTGGATGACTTCATAAAAATCATAGCCAAAGATTTTCCTTTGAGGAACTCATGTGGCTCACCTCGTTTCTGTTTCCGTTTCAAATCATGTGCAGTGTCTAAAACTTGTCTTAGTTCGAATCTTTCAAAGTCCGCAAGATTAAC
Organism: Candidatus Thorarchaeota archaeon; assembly: GCA_048884945.1. Lineage (GTDB taxonomy): Archaea > Asgardarchaeota > Thorarchaeia > Thorarchaeales > Thorarchaeaceae > SMTZ1-45. The sequence continues at coordinate 20,698 of JBHLQJ010000012.1, forward strand.
AAAGTTTCTACCTTTTAGGCTCAATACTAACACCTCAGGGCTTTCTATCGCGCTGTAATTATTGAGTTGTATAAAAAACTGCCCACTTACTCATTTTTCAGCAATGAGCCTTTCAGCAAACCAGCTTGGATCGAAACGTTTGAGATCATCATAATGCTGGCCCACTCCAACATAGACTACAGGCCTTCCAGTGATGAATGCAATAGAAAGAGCTGCTCCACCGGAAGGATCCGCGTCGACTTTGGTGAGAATAGCACCATCAATTCCAATAGCATTGTGAAACTCTTTCGCTTGAGATAGAGCATCATTACCAGCCAGTGCGTCTCCAACAAAGAGCTTCAAATCTGGCTCAGCTACGCGTACAATCTTTTTCATCTCCTCAAGGAGATTCTTGTTGCTTTGCATCCTGCCAGCAGAGTCAACTAAAACGATGTCAATTCGTCTCGCCTTTGCATGCGCAACTGCATCATATGCTATCGCGGCTGCATCAGAACCATAGTCCTGTTTTATTACGCGAACTCCTAATCTCTCAGCGTGTTTCTCAAGCTGTTCGATACTTCCTGCTCGGTATGTATCACCTGCAGCAATCACAACAGAGAATCCATTCTTTTTGTAGATATTAGCAAGTTTAGCTAGAGTTGTCGTTTTACCTGTCCCATTAACTCCCACGAAAAGAATAGTTGTGGGCTCTCCCTTTTCTTTCTTCATACGGGCAAATTCAATTGGATCAAGTGGATGTGTAGGCGTGAGAACTTCAAGGATTGACTCATGAATAGCTGATTTGAAAAGGCGACTAATGTTCTCAAGCCTTCCTGCTCTTGTTCCTAGTATCTTCTTTTTTGTCAGTTCGCATATGTGTTCTGCAACTTCAACTGCAACATCATTCTGAATCAGAACCATCTGAAGCTCCCAAACCGCATCAGTGAGATTCTTCTCGTTAAGCTCTCTCGTTGTGGCTTTTGTGACAGCTGAATCAAGTGCTCCATGGAGCTTCTCAAACAATAAGCTACTCCTCCTTACTCGGGAGTTTTGCATCCTGAATTTCTGCAGCTAGCTGTTGAAATTGAGCGTTTAGATTTGATGCATAGACAATCAATCTTTGATATTCTTGAGTGAGTGCCTCATACTGCTTCTCTAAACTAGTCACCGCTTCAAGTATTGCTGCTTTTGCGTCTGCAACATTTTGCTCTATGCGGACATTATTTCCAATACCACGAATTACTCTGTCAGAATCCACCAGTTTAGCCTGAACAAAGATGCTGCCCCCCACGTTCATGAGTATCTCTTCGCCCTCTTTTCTTTTCTCAATCTCTTCTAGAACCAATAGCCCAGAACGATAATTTGTGATGTACACTTGGACAACTTCGATTCGTTGCTGTAGAAGATTAATACTTGATTCCATTATTTGTTGCTCGTTGTATATCTTCTCGAGCTTAACC
>JBHLQJ010000013.1:0-323 GCA_048884945.1 Candidatus Thorarchaeota archaeon
ACTTGTAACAGAGTCTATAACAAGTAGCTTGGCATTGTGTTCAGTAGCCATTTCCATGGCTTGGTCACATAGCAAGATTTGATGATCTGAATTGTAGGCACGAGCCCATACGACATTTTTCAGAACTTTCGCACTATCCATGCCATACGCTTCAGCCATGTCAACAAGACGTTCTGGTCGAAAAGTACCTTCAGTGTCAACATAGATAGCTTTTGCACTCAACCCACCATCTTCAGAGGGGAGCAGAGATTAACAATATGGCTGTGTACATAACAAATCAAGTGATGTCACGACCTGATGCTTTCTTTGGAGACCCGACTACT
>JBHLQJ010000013.1:333-20802 GCA_048884945.1 Candidatus Thorarchaeota archaeon
GTGTCAACATAGATAGCCTTCGCATTCAACCCACCATCCTCAGGAGACCGTTGTATAGTTACACATAATTGATGTGCAATTTGGGTTTTTCCAGATCTGAAAGACCCATACATCTCAGTGATGGATTGTGTTTCAAGTCCACCGCCAAATAGTTCATCGAGAGCTTTTGATCCAGTAGAGATTCTACCAGCAGTTCTTCGCCTCTCGAGAAGAAGGTCTGCTGTTTCAAAACCAATGTCCAACATTTCACGAGCTGCTTTGATAATCTTCGTAGCAGTTGTTTCACCAATTGATCCTGCAGCAGCAAGTTCACCTGGTGATGCAACAGCAATTGCTTCAACATTCTTGTAGCCTGATTCAGCTAAACGTTTTCCAATAGCTGGACCTACGCCTGGAAGATCCGTGACTTCAATCCCTGAAACGCTAGAGTCGTCGCTTCCAACTTCTAATGTTTCTTCATCAGTCCCTTCAAATTCCTCATAGTCCATTTCCTCGTCGTCATTTTCTTCATCTGCTGCCTTCTTTGGTGACAAGTAGAAGACCTCCCATTATCACCCAACTTTAATCTTCAGACTTTGTTGAGTGTCTAAACGTGATAGTGTCGATTCACTGACTATAAAAATAGCACTAGTGAACAGACCGAGTGATTAGACTATAACTCTTCTAAAGAAGTTGACTCTTTATACACTGATTAGTCTTAGCTTCACTATAAAAAAGACACAATAGAGGTCAATATCAACCACGGGTCAAGGTGACAAGAATGAACTCTTCTTGAGGAGCGATTCGGATTCCACCCATGTTTGTTTGTATCTGAATGAATGCTAACTCTCCACCCTCTTTAACACCTCTAACTATCTCCCAAGTCTTACCAATCAATGCGCTTAGAAGTGCAGAAATCTCTTCCGCCCGCTCTAGTGTGACACCCCAAGTGTTTATGGGAAATCCTTCAGGGCTAATGAATAATGCAGCATAGACATCTGGAAACTTGCTGGTAATATTTTGTATAATCCTCTCGAATATTTCACGCTTTGGCATCGCTGGCATGTTTTTGTACACATCCATAGCAGTTTCTGGGTGTTCTTGTATCTGAAAGGTGTTAAATGGACAAAGAAAAAGCTTACTGTCATATAACTACAGAGGATATCTAATTTTCCAAAATGGTTTCAATTGCTAAATTATAGAAAAGATTGAAGATTGGGGGTGAAATTCAGAAAGCTATCGGTGAATCTAGTGAAGTATCATGATGAGCTTCTCGAATTGGAAGGAAGGCGAGTAACTATCTCACGTATAATTTCCAGACTTACGCCAGCTCCACTCATTAACCTGTATGTTGGAATATTTTTTTCAATATCATCACCAATTGGCTTAGGACCAATTCTTGACCCTATTTCATCAATCATTATTTGTATAGCCATAATGGTTGTTCTGCCCATAACACCTATTATCTTCGAAGCTTGGAAAGGAAATGTGGACTTGGATGTTTCTAAACGGGAGAGTAGAACTAAGTTCTTTTTGTTTTCAATAATGTGCTATATCATTGCTTTCTCAGTCTATGGATTATTGAGCTGTCATATTATGAGTACGCTTGCTGCGACATATTTCACTGTGACTTTGGGAGTTTTACTTGTAAGCTTGAAATCAAAGATATCTGTTCACGGAGCGGGGGTTGGAGGTCCAGGTGCAGCGTTGATTTATGTATATGGTCCATTCGCTCTTACAGTGAGTATCATCTGGGTACTTGTAATTTACTCGAGAGTCACCTTGAAGCAGCACTCTCTTACGCAATCAATTGCTGGTGTAGCACTTGGAATAGCGATTGCTTGGATTACGTATTTCTACATTTATATCCCAGCATGATTGAAAATACGCATCTATTGATTTTGTACTAAATCAGTTCTTATGTGGAAATTCAGTTTCTATCTTGAAGCCAGAGAGCTTTCTATCGAAAGGAATGTCGTCCAGCAATGCAAGATCAAGTAATTTGCCCTACCTGTGAGAAGCGCATCAGAAGAGGATCGACATTCTGTATAGGTTGTGGAAACGCAGTGCCCGAAGATTTACCATCAGCCCCACCTGAACCAACTCTTGAAGAATCTGAGATATTAGATGAAGCTGATAAGTTACCTGATTTAGAAGAATCTGCTTTAGATGAAACTCCTACTGAAGAACCAATTGTAGCAAATTCGGAAACATTACCTCCAGTGGAGGAGGATTTCGGTTGGGATGATGGAGAACTATCATCTGCTGAATCGGAACCAGTTGAAGAAGATGTTTCATTTGTTGAGGAACCTTCTGTTGAGCTAGAGTCAGATGTATCAATTGAAACCCCTGGAGAAGAACCTGAGGAGATGGCAGGCAAGAGTACAGATATGTCATGGGAAGAGGGGGTCGAAGAAATCAAAGTGGGAATGCCATTCACAGAGATAGAACCTCCTAGGATCTATGATGAAGAGATTCCAGTAACAACAGATGAAGCTCTTGAGCATCTGTTTCCTGAAGGAGCTCCAAAAGAACTTCGCGAGGAAGCAAGAGAAGCTGTCGAACATCTATTCCCAGAAGGGAGAGGAACTACAACAAAAACGTTCATTGATGTAGTCGTTGGGAAACCATCAAAGATTGATTTGAAAGGTCCAATCCAAGAGTTAGAAACTCCAGTATGTCCGAACTGCGGTATTACTCTCACTTTAGATGAGTTTGAGTATCCAAATTATGTCTTTGAAGCCATGGGTAAAGCAAGGATTGATCATGGAGAAGCACTCCTTCGTGAGAACGACCATGAGAAAGCAATTGAGTCCTTCGAGATTGCTAAGATGCTTTTTGAAAGAGCAAGAAATGAAAAGGGCGTTGCGGAAAGCACAAAGAGAGTGGATATTGGATATGATGCCATGGCTAAGTTTCATTTCGATCAGGGCGAGAACCACATGAAAGTCAACGAGTACGAATGGGCGATTGTACAATTCAGGAAAGCGAGAGAACTCTATATGTTCAGCACTGATGCCAAGAAGCGAGCTCGTTGTTCAGAAAAAGTTCGAGAAGCATATGTTGAATGGGGCAAGGATTTGGAAACCCAAGGAGACCAATTCGCTAAACAGGGAAGTTCTAGGGATGCGCTAGCCAAATATCAAGAAGCAGCGGCTAAATATAGAGAAAGTGAGGATTCCAAAAGGCTCAGAGGTCTTGAAAAGAAAATCAGGAAAGCATAGGAGTGCTAATCCTTCCTCGGTTTAAACCCAGTGAGTCGAAGGATATTATCTCTGAAAATCAAATCTATATCTTCTTGTGTATAATTGAACTTGGGTAATAGGGATTTGACTGCATTATATTGTTCTTCGAGTATGTTATATCTAAATCCACGAGGAAAGAATGAGGAATCAGTACCAAAAATAACTCTACAAGATGCACCCGCTTTCAACGCGCGTTCAAAGATTTTAGTTATTGTTAGATCCACCTCTTGGTAGTTCATCCAGTTGTTACTACCGCTTGTATCCATCACAACATTATGAGTCTGATACATGAGCATTAATACCTCGCGGAAAAATCCAGCTCCAAAATGTGCAATCATGAAGTTCAAATCAGGAAAATCAAGTGCGGGCTTTTGGATATCAAGAGGGTTTCCAAAACGAAGATTAGCCTGCGTACCTATAGTGATACCAAAATGAAGAATTACCAATAGTTTTTGCTTTAGGGCTTCTTCAAAGATTGGGTATAATCGATCATCATACACATGAAAGTCCCAAGAGCTAGGGTATAATTTGATTCCTTGAAATCCATCCTTTCCAGCTCGCTTCACTATTTCTACTGCGTTTTCCTCTGCAGGATTGACATTGGCATACCCAAGAAATCGACCCGGAAACCGTTTTCGAGTCTCATTAAATTCATCCCAGACCTCCTCTCCAATCATCATGCCGATAGCTGTAATTCCATATTTGTCTAATTCATCAGCCCACATCTGACCAGCGTCCCAAGTCTCATCAGGGATAGTAAGTTTTGGCATATCAGTCTGGAAAGCGACTCTATTCTGCATTCGCTCAAGTGAAGCTCCGCTCTCTATCCATCGTTTAATTGTGTTATATGTAAAGAAGTGTGCGTGACTATCAATCACCTCAGTCCCAATTTTTGATATCACAGCTTTTCTAGCTCCTAATATTCTCTATAGTTATTTTAGTTCGAGCTCATTAGGTAATAAGAGCTCACTTGTGGCATAGAAAAGGTAATAGATTAAATCCAATCGCCAGTTTCAAGCTTTCGAGGAAGATACTCGTCAGTAAGGTACTCAAAACTGTGGCTGGCAAATGCTTGAATCTCTGCCTTCTCTTTCAGCTTCAACATTAGTTCCAAATCTTCAACCCATGGTTTATTTCGCTTGACGAATGGTTCCTTCAGCATATCCTTGACTCTTTTGATGTCAGTGGGTTGCATTGGGATTCTTACAGCCTTGGGAATCTTATATTCATCCAAATCACGACTTAGGACACCAAGAAGCTTCAGCTCAGGTGTAGCAATGAACGGAGATTCATAACTGAGTCTTTTACTTCCTCTGAGGAAGACCGAATATATGTAGTGACCATATGGATCAGAGTCAACAAGTGCAAAAGCTGGTATCTCAAGTTCTTTAACAAGCATCTTTAGAAAAGCTCTGGTAGCGATGTCTCCTGAACCTTTGCCCGTTATCACAATGCATGGTTGACGGTTCCAATATTTTGCTTCTGCTAGCCGCATAACTGCAGCATCTTTCTCAGATAATATGATAAACTCTGCATCGCTTTCGACTATCTCAAGCTGATCCAAGAAGGGAGTAACAGCCCATCCACCAGTACCCATCTTTGTAAGATCAATAAGATCACCACCATCTCGAATAGTGACTCGACCCATTGCAGAGCCACGAGCAGATGCCACGACATGAATACTATCACGTGTGGTCTGAATCATCGAAGCAACATCCTCAATGATTTTATCGCTATACTTCTGTTCTCTGAATAAGTTAACATCACTGTAGTAAACTTCTCTTTTGGTGGCATGCAAGTTCAATTTGAGAAGGTTAAACACTATCTCCATCACGCGTGCAGTCCTCGTTGCATCAACAACTGATGCAAGTGAATGATATGGACGAGATACTGTACGCATTCCGAGAAGGAGTAAATCACGCACCTCATCCCACACTATATTGTCACCAGATCTGCTTGGAATATCAAATGCAGGTCTACCGGTCAACATTGTTTCATTTAGAATATCGATTGCTGTATCTATAATCCTCTCAGTTGTATCATCTGCTGTGAGGTTTATAACCTCAACTGTTTCAATCATAGGTTCTATGCTTTCACCAGGTTCTTTGGAAGCTTGAACTCGCTTCTCCGCAGCTGTCCAGTTTTCCTTCATCTCATTAGCTAATTTCTTGATGGCAACAGGAACATTCATACCCGAGTCCTTTCTAACTGGTTTGGGTTTCTTTTTTGGAGGCGCTTTTGGTGTCTTCGCTGGTTTCTTTACAGGAGGAACTTTCCTATCTGGTACAATTTTCTTTGGTGGTTTCTCTTTTGTAGGTTTCTTCCGTGGTTTCGTTTCAATCACTGGTTCTTCCTTCTCTGGCATTGTTATGGCTTCTGTCGAGGTTGTAGGCTTAGGTATCGGAGTTGGTTCTAAAGTCAGCTCAGCCAATTCCTGTTCCCGAACCAAATCTTTTGCGGAATTAACAATTGATGCGGCTCTGGCAACACTGAGACCTCCTACTTTCTTTGCAACGTTCTCAGGTGAGGCTCGAGCCAACCGAGCTACAGAATCATAGCCAGCACGCTCCATTGAAAGTGCAAGCTTGGATCCCAAGCCAGGAACATCTGTCAATGCCAGTTTTGGAGCATTGACTTCTTCTTCTTCTTCTTCTTCTTCTGGAGTTACTGGTTGAGTTCCAGAAGATTCTGTTGCTACAGTAGCTGATGCACTTCGTTTTACAAGGTCTTTTGCAGCATCTGTGAGTTTCTTTGCTCCAGCTTGACTAAGTCCCTCGACTTTCTTCGCTAATGATGGAGGTCTTGCACGAGAGATTTTTTCTACAGTTTCATATTTTGCTTTGATTAGCTTTTCTTGAAGTTTGGGTCCTACACCAGGAAGGTCAGTCAAACTGAATGCACTCTCTGGTAGTTCAACCGGAACCTCTTTCTTTGGTTTGGGTTCTGTCGTCTTCTTCTTTGACACGGTCTTCTTTTTTGGAGCTACTTTCTTTTCAGAGCCTTTTTTTGACTCGCGTTTCGGTTTCTTTGCACTTGCTGATTTTCGGTCTGGCTTCTTTGGTTTCTTCTCTGTTGACTTAACCTTGGCACTCTTCTTTGTCTTGGATTCTTCAACAACCTCATTCAACGTTGCTTGAATAGTTTCTGACTTATCCTTTGTTTTTTTACGACTCACTCAAGCTCACCTTCCTCAATAATTTCTTCTTCATCATCTAGAGGGATGTCAGCAATAAGGTCAGTTCCGAAGGCGTCGGTTTCAGTTTCTTCTTGGTCTTCAACAGTTTCGAAACCTGAGATTGAGTCCCTTAATTTGCTAGCAATTGTTTCAGCATCGAAAAGTGGTTTCTTCTTGCCATCATTTGCAATGGAAACCAGACTCTGAGCAAATTGATCAGCGTACATGGCGAGTATACCAGCTCGTTTTGCCTTTCTTCGTGCTGTTTCACGTCGTGTGATGAATCTCCTAAATTTACGTCCTGCGTCTTCAAGAGCGAGTTTTATCTCTCTTAGAAGCACTTCGTCTTCTGCAAGCGCTTGTTTGCTTTGACCCTTGAACATAACATGAACATAGGCTCCAGCAACGTGAATGAATACCATAACAGGACCACGAGGAATTCCGTTGTCAAAAGACTGCAGTTTATAGTTCTTCCAATTTACTGATGCTGTTGCTTTCCAGGTTGCGCAGTCACTGTTATCCCTTAATTTTGGTACTCGATTTACAAACCTCCAAAGAACCATTGGTGCTGAAGAGGCAGGTTTTATTTCGCCGCCATAAGCAATACAAACTTCGATGGCAAAAGAAAGGCCTTTTCCTGAGGTAGGTTTTCGAGTTACTGCAGCAACAAAGTCAGGTTTGTAGGCCATCTTTATCGTCTGTTCAAATATCTCCTCACTAACAGGAACTACTGTATCTGTAGGAGGAGCAATATAATCCTCACTTGAAAAAGATCTATAGAGGAGCTCGACCTCAGTTTTTGAAAGAGAGTCGGTAGGAGTGGTCATTTTGAGGTCATCTAGGTGCCTTCTTCTAAGATCCTTACTAGCATTCGATACAATTGTCTTTGCTTTATTTGTGCTGAGTCGACAAAATGCTTTGGTCAGAAAGCTTCTAAGATCAGGTTCTCTGGTTTCTCTTAGGAGATCTTGGAACTCACCAATCCTAATACTTGCAGGATGTGGCTGTGCGTATTTTGGTTCTTCTGGGAAAGCACTAACTCTCCGAGGGTGTATGTGGACTACACCATAAGGATCAATGAAAATAATAGTGACGTGAGAGTTCAGAAGTGAAGCCATCTCAGCGTAGATATCTGCATAACCTCGGCGGTATTGTATGTTCAAATAGTATAACCTAATGTAGGTGCCATGGTGAAATGGGAGGTCCATACTTACTGGACCACCAACATGTTCCTTTGTGTTTGCAGTAGTTGTGTAAAAGTTGGTGACAGTTGCCAAATCCGAATTGAACCTTTTCGATATCGTGAAAATCGGTTTTCCAGTGGTATTCTGAGCATCACTGAAGGCTGAAGGTGCACCAAATCCTTGGCTTCCTCGGGTCTGTCTTAGTTTCTCAGATTTACTAGAAGCAAGATAGATGCCAAATTTTTCAAGGTCATTCGGGACCATTCCTACGCCAGTATCAAAGCAAGTGAACTCGTATACTTTGAAACCTTCTTCATCATCAACAGAAACCAAATCAGGCATCTGTACTTCCTTTAGTTCCATAACTACTATTGGCTCTCTCTTTGATAACAAGTACCGCAAAGGCATCACAAATTTTCTGAATTCTGTTATTCTCTCATCAATGGTTTCTTTTCGTCTCTGCGGAATTTCTATTTCCTTTCCAGCCTTTACATCTCTTTCAAGCTGTTTACTAAGAGCAATGGTATCAATTTGGCCTTCTTCAAGTTTGGCTCGGACCTCAGCTATAACAGCAGAATCTAGTTGATCTTGAATACGAGGACGTCTCTTCGTCTTCCACCACCAGCTCTCAAGCGCATCGATTGCATTGTCCAAGAACTCGATTGCATATTGGGTATGCTTGTTAAGACCAGTTTCAAACCCAACTAGCTGCGTGCGTTTTCGCATGAATTTTGCAATTGTCCCCTGCTTGATGTCTCCTGTTTCAACCTTGGTTGGGGTAGGTGTTGGATTTGAGTTCGATTTCTTGTCGGACAATATAATTCACTCCTAATTAGGAATCTATTGTGCATCCTATGTCACTTCGCTAGGACTTTCTTCCCTACGAAACGGCATTCTGCGCTAAATAGTCGGATTTCTTTTATTGTATATTAATCATTTCTGTCACTAATCCCTTCAAAACGCCTCTTTCTATGATTTGGTATTAATTGAAGCACTTTTGAAGTCATAGATAATTTGCCAGAGTGATTAATATACTGCTAGAACACGTGTTCTAAACTTATCGGTTATGAATAGCTAAAGGGACAAACTTTTCCGAGAAATACACATCGATATCAGGAGCATAATTATGAGTCCCACGAGGGTTTCTGCAATTGCATTAAGTTCAATTCCCACGATTAACGTAGGGGATGATTTGTCTACAGCAATCCTTGAGTCTGCCAAAAGAGAGGGAATCAGCTTGGAAGATGAAGATGTAATAATCATTGCTTCCAAGATTGTTTCAAAATCTGAGGGAAGATTAGTTCGAGCATCAGATGTCATTGTGACTGAACAAGCAGAGGAGATTGCTAAAAGGAACGCATTTGACCCAGTTCATGTGGAACTGGCAATACGTGAGTCAACAGAGATACTCAAGAGTGAGGGAGTGTTGATTACCGAAACACGATCTGGATTAATCTGTAACTTCAGTGGAGTTGACAAGTCCAACGCACCTGAAGGTGAATATGTTCTATTACCTAAAAATCCAGACTATTCCGCAGAACATCTGCGTATGAAACTCGAAAGAGAAACGGGATTGAAATTAGCTGTTATAATCTCAGACTCACACGGGAGGCCATGGAGAGGGGGATTGGTCAATGTAGCTATTGGATGCTCGGGAATTAATGCATTCAAGTATAACAAAGGAAAGAATGATCTCTATGGGAGGGTCTTGAAACGATCAACCATATGTCAGATTGATGAACTAGCTGCATTTGCTGAGCCATTGATGGGACAGGCTGATGAAAGAGTTCCAGTTGTAATTGTTAGAGGGTACAGATATTCGGATGGAATAGAAAGAGCAGTAGACATCAATAGAGCAAAAGAAGATGACGTTTCACTACTAAGTGAAAAAGAGAAAGTGATGGGCTCAAAAAAGAGCCCATAAGTTAGTTAATCTATTCTACTTGCTGCCCGCATGAGTTACAGAATCTTGCACCATGTGGATAAGGTGTTCCACAATTCATACAGAATCCTGCTTGAGAACCTGTTGGTACACCAGCACCTCGTACGGTCACCGAATCTGGTTGACCATCACCATCTAGGTCGGTATATTGAATTGTCATCGAACCGGGGCCTCCGGCTCCAGCACCCCTGCCTTCATGTGCATGTGCACTTCCTGAGCCACCTTCGATAACACCACCACAATTGGGACAACTTGGTACATTTCCAGCATTTGTTCCGCAATAAGGACATTTGCCTTGGGTCTGCGCAGATGTAACATTAGCAATGATTGAGGGAATCACTTTCTTCTGTTTGAAATGGAATTCCATTGTACCTCCAGACTTGAGATCGACAACAAGTCTTTCCCCACTTTGAGTAGCTTGACCAATAGCAATCAGTGGTAGTGCCAAACTCTCAGTGTTACCATTTTGATCCTTGTTATAGTAAGACTCAGCTGTCCAAGACGATATGGCAGTTCCAACAGCAGCATAGGTAATCCCTCTAGCAAGAGATCGTGTGACATGGCCACCAATACCACCCATCCGATGTCCAGCTCCTTCAAGCAGAGCCGCTCCGGCAACTGCGCCAGCCAAAGCGCCCCACTTTTTCAATCCGCTTTTCTTGGACGGTTTCTTATACCATACCAAACGAACATCGGTAAGCTCTAGTGAGCCATCTTCTCCATCAAACTTCACATCTTTTTCACGGACCATCTTTCTCTCGTAACTCATGGTACTCAGCCCTGAGTCAGAATAAGAAACGGTCAGAAACTGTGGTCTATCAGACAATAATATGCACCGTCAGAAAATCAACGAGAGCAAGTATTAACTTTACGCTGGCAGATAAAATGAAGTGAAGGCTGCAAGGGATGCAGCCTCTTATGAAAGTCTAATCTTCTAGGAGTATTCCTTCAGAGATCTCCTCTAATCCACCAGCTTCTGGCTCTTTCGCAGGCAGTATTACATCGCCATTCGCCCATGTTTCGCCATCCGGTTCCGGAGGTTCATGTCTAAAGCCATGAACTATTAACACAACTCCTGCTAATGAAACCACACCGCATGCAGCAAGTGTTAATGGGAATCCAATGATTGTTATCAGCCATCCAAACAGAGCAATCTGCGGAATAGCAAAGAGAGTAGCAACAGTTGGGAAGAGGGAGTACATAGAGTTCCTGATTTTATTTGGAATGACATCCAATAACACACGCTGCGTGAGGATATCAGCGAAACCTCCAAAGAAACTGGTTGAAACAAATGTCATGAATATGAGCGCAATTGGCGCAATATTCTCTGCTGGTAAGCTCAAGAGTTGTATATTGGTGAAAGGCCAATAGAGAATCCAAACGCTTGTACTCGTGGCGGCAGGTGGGAATAATAACATGATGCCAGCAAAGACCCAGAAGAAGACAAATCCACAGGTCTGTATTAGACGAAATCGTGGAATCCACTTCTTTGGCTCAAATCGACGGGACCATACGCCAGAGCGTTCTTGTGAGAATATACCAGGAACAAAGAGTAGAGTTCTGAAACTTGCTACACCGACATCAGTGATCAGGTAGAGGTAGTACATGGGGAATAGAATGAGGTTTCCCCAAACCATAATGCTGCTGACAGCTAACATGCTCCCCACTGCAATGTATCGAATGAATGCATGTCTGAAGAGATAGCTGACTCCACTTTTGAGTATGGAGAGGTACTCGCCCATCTCTGGGCGTTGCCCTTTCTGAGCCCTTTGCTTCTCCACTTCGGGAAAGTCTCGTACAAGTCTGAAAACAAGAATCGCGAATACAAATGATAGGACTCCTTGCAGTTGGAAAACCCAAGCTCTTGAGAATGCTGCAGCCAAGATACTCCCTGGAATCAAAGAGGCTGTGGCAACTATCTGCATTACCATGCCCACACGTCCCTGGAAGACACCATACTGCTTTCTGTCTGAGTCACCAGGCATAGCGACTCGATAATTATTGTCGAACCATGCACCCCAAGCTCCACTGGATTGAGACTGTGCAAGGCCTTGTAGAGCATAAACCAACACTAGATACACGTAAGGAGTATCTACCGTTACCATGGAAACCATGAGAAATGAGATACCAAAGGTCACATTTGCACCTGCTATAATGTACCTCTGACCAATCCAATCACCAATAGCTCCAGTTGGATAGTCTAGTATAATTTGGACAACCATCTGAACTACAACCAAAGTCCCGACTAGACCAATACCTTGGAGATACATTCCAGGACCACCGCCAAGTGCCTCAGCAACAAAAATCACATAGAATGTCGTAGATAGGAAGAAAGTGAGGTTACCTAATGGTCCTAAAATTCCCATAATTTGTGCCAGTCTCATGACCTTGTCAGTGGCGTCTGGCAAACCAAGAAAGGATTTCACTCTACTCATGAATTCTCAGCACCCAATCGGTAGATTGTGATCTTGATTTGAAATTGAAGTCGATACCCTTCCTAGACTTGCGTGCTTGGCAGCCGCGTATGCAAGTTCTGGTTCACGTTTCATGTCTGTCAACTTCCTTTGGATTGCAACGACCCTCGGATCACACAAACGAGGGCCGCTGCAGAATCTCCACCTTAGGAGATTCGGAGATAGGAGATTTGTCCGGTGTAACTCTAATGTGAAATGGCATTGCTCTATTCTGACACGCTAAAACCGGCGTTACACAATGCTCCAAATGACTGAACACAAATCGTCCTATCCTCACTAGCTAAACAGAGCTTCGCTCTTGGGAGGATACTTGGATGTGTCATAGTCATCACTTCGCCAGCTTTGGTTTATACAACCAACCATAATTTGATAATGGTTTGGATATAAACATTATTCTTAAAGCATTGTTTTGTATCCTGTACTTAAAATTGTAATTTTGTTGATATTTCAAACCAATTTTATTAATATTAAACAGGATACTCATGCGTTTCTACCTCCTAAAGTAGGCGGTAGTGATTGCTCGTGTCGTCATAATCTGTTTCTTGTTTTTGTTTATCATTCTGCTACCTCCGATAGGTATATGCATGGATAATAGCACGAGTTCGAAGCACATCACTGTTAAGCAACTTGAATTTGAAATCGTATTCAGATGATGCCATGGTTTTCCACAATCCATTATAGGTTGGTCACAAGATATGTTATTTCTGAGACTAACTGGCCAGTTCTATGACCACTTTGTGACCAATCACCCGTCAGATATGGGTCAGTAGATATCCAGCATATCTGTTTCTCAATGTGCGCCATGCTCATCACCTTATGACAGTCATGTAGGCATATGTCAGAGCTTGGGTTGTTAAACCAAGGTCACTTTTGTTCTTCAGCACTGATGTGTTCCGTGAGTTAGTTGTTAGAGCCATGATATTTCACAAGAAATACTGCTCAGTTTTAGTATATATAGCGAAGCCACTTCTGAGGGTCACAGGATGAAGTCACATATTGTGACTATGAAATAGTGAATTATACAGAGTTGAGAATCCTAGTCTGTTGTTGGTAAGCTGACATACTAGCTCAAAAAGTAGTATCCATGACGAATCTAGTTTGATAGTCAAACATATTTAGAGGCAGTGTCGGACCAAATGCACACCTAGAAACAACCAAGAGGTAGATCATATTGGAGATAAAGAAAATCGCTGTTTTAGGCGCAGGTCTAATGGGAAATGGAATTGCCCATGTCTGTGCGCAAGCAGGGTATGAGGTCAAGATGCGTGATATAGACCAGAAGTTCATCGACAATGGAATGGCTACAATCAAGAAGAACCTGGAGAGAGGGATTGCAAAAGGAAAAATCACTCAAGAAGAGGTAGATACAATTCTGAAAAGAATCCATGGAGTGTTAGATCTTAAAGATACAGTCAGGGATGCGGATCTTGTAATTGAAGCGGTTCCAGAAATAGTCAGTCTTAAGCTTGACATTTGGAAAGAGGTGGACACATTGGCACCGAAATCTGCAATTCTGGCTTCGAACACATCTAGTATTAGTATCACTCAAATGGCTGCGGTCACAAAAAGACCTGAGAAGTTCATAGGGATGCATTTCTTCAACCCGGTTCCAGTCATGAATCTTGTAGAGATTATCAAAGGGCAAGCCACTAAAGATTCAACTGTGAAGGTAATTGAGGACGTTTCAAAGAAGATTGGCAAGGAAACAGTACTTGTAAATGAAGCTCCTGGATTTGCAGTCAATAGGCTACTTGTTCCAGCA
This sequence comes from Candidatus Thorarchaeota archaeon, assembly GCA_048884945.1. Classification (GTDB taxonomy): domain Archaea; phylum Asgardarchaeota; class Thorarchaeia; order Thorarchaeales; family Thorarchaeaceae; genus SMTZ1-45. Next base: position 14,095 of record JBHLQJ010000013.1, read on the forward strand.
TTGCTTGAGGCTGTGTTTGCCATTCAGGAAGGAGTAGCAACAGTTGAAGATATGGATAAAGCAATTCATCTTGGGCTAAATTGGCCAATGGGACCATTGACTCTGCTTGATTTTGTAGGTCTTGATACAACACTACACATAGCGGATTACTTTTTTGAAGAGTTTAAGGATAGCAAATACAGGGCACCGACTCTATTGCGTAAAATGGTACGGGCTGGCTGGTATGGTAGGAAATCTGGTATGGGATTCTATGACTATTCCGGAGAAAAGTCTAAACCAAACAGATTCTAATGTAATTCTGACTGGTCTATATTGACCAGTCATTCTATTCTTTTGCATGAACAAAATACTTAGCGATAATCACTTTGGAAAAAACAAGGGTGTTTCTTTTGAAATACAAAGAGAGCAAGTACATTGGATTTGATGGAACTAGGATGTTCTTGGCACTCTGGCGACCAGATGATGATAAGCCAAGAGCGCTAGTCGTCGCATTGCATGGATTGGGCAGCCATGCAGGAGATATGAAGAGTATTGGGGAGTATCTCTCGGACAGGGGAATTGCTGTCTTTGCTCCTGATATGAGAGGCTTTGGGCATTATTCAGGGATAAAGGGACACGTTATGAGTTTTGAAGAATATGTGGAAGATATTCAAAATCTAATTATGCAAGTAAAAGATCAATATCTGAATAAGATAACTTACCTATTTGGCGCATCTTTGGGGGCTATAAATGCGATTCGTTATGTTGCTAAATATCCCAGGGTTGTCGATGGGCTTCTCCTCCAATGTCCAGCTGTGAGCCAGAACTTGAATATTGGCATTGGTAAACGATTTGTGGGGAATCTATTCTCTCTCTTGAATGTAAAGAGGTATGTTGATGTTGATATAGATTATGCAGATGTTTCAAGAAGTCCTGAGAATATTGAGAAACTCGAGAAAGACCCACTTCGAGTAAACCTAGTAACGCCACGGTTTGGTATTGAAGCATTGAAAGCATCAAAAGACGCCTTTCGGGCATCATCAGTAATTAGGATGCCAGTGATAATTCAGCAAGCTGGAGCTGATAAACTAGTCATTCCTGAGAAGAGCAAGGAGTTTTTCGATAATCTGAGTTCATCTGATAAGACATGGAAACTCTACGAAGGTCTCTATCACCAACTGCATGAAGAACCGGAGAAGGAACAAGTTCTTGGAGACTTATACAGCTGGTTGGATAAACGCCTTCCAACCTAATCTTTTTTCGACTCGCGATGGTGCCCAAAGATTATGTGTGGTGGGATTAGAAATGCAGGGAAACATGTTAAGAGGATAATACACCAATCAACCAAGTTTACGGGTACTGTTTCAAAAAGCATAGCCATTGGTGGGAAGTAAATTGTTGCAAGAGTCAATATTATTGATAAAAGCACAGCGCCCATTAGTACCTTTGACTTACGCATTTCTGTCCTCCAAACTGGATGGTATTCATCTCTACAATTCCATACAAACATTAATTCAAAGCACACAACGCTAGCAAATACTGCACTTCGTCCATGGGTCAAAACATAAGCCCAAGAAATTCCAGTTACTGGAGAGATGTCAGAGTTCCATATAACATTTGGACCAGTGATACCTGGAATCCAACCACCATAAGCCCATAGTGACCACATGAAAACGATGACCGATGACATGAAGGCTGTAAAACCAGCTATGACAATGAAAGTAATCATTCCACGGTCCATCATTTTGGAACCTGGTTTTCGAGGAGGTCTATCCATTACTCCAGACTCAGGGGGATCGACTCCAAGTGCCAGGGCTGGAAAACCATCGGTTGCTAAATTGAGCCAAAGTATCTGTATCGCTGTTATTGGCAGCGGCAATCCAAGCATAACGACAGTGAAGATTAGAAAGACTTCATCAAAGTTTGCAGCCAGTAAGAACCGTACAAATTTTCTAATGTTTGAGTAGATTTCACGACCCTTCTCTACCGCGGAAACTATGGTGGCAAAGTTATCATCTGTAAGGATCACATCCGAAGCTTCTTTGGTCACATCAGCTCCTCGAATACCCATGGCAATGCCAACATCTGCAATCTTGATTGCAGGTGCATCATTAACTCCATCTCCAGTCATTGCAACAACTTGAGAATGTGATTTTAGAGCGCTTACAATCTGCAGTTTGTGCTCAGGAGCAACCCTAGCAAATACATTACAACGGCGAACCACTTCTTGAAACTTGTTGGGAGGTAAATCATCCAATTCAGCACCACTAAAAACCTCCCCATCAACATCAATCAATCCCACATCTCTAGCGATTGCTCGTGCAGTGAGCATGTGATCGCCAGTAATCATTATCGGTCGAATTCCAGCGATTTTGCATATTTTTATGGCATCACGAACTTCATCTCGAGGAGGATCAATCATCCCAATCAGCCCAACAAATATGAGATTCCGTTCCACTTTTTCTGGTTCCCAATCAGGTATCTCGATTTCTAATGGACGATACGCAAAAGCTAGAACCCTAAGAGCAGCTTCTGCAAATCCAGCGTTTATGTGGATTATAGACTCTCTCTCCTCATTGGTTAATTCTCTTATGTTATCATTTTCATATATGTGCGTACAAAGCGGGAGAAGAACTTCTGGGGCTCCTTTTGAATTCGCAACGAGGTTTCCATCTTCATCACGAATGATTGATGTCATTCGCTTTCTTGCAGAGTCAAAGGAAATCTCTGTCATTTCCGAATTGCGAGATAATGTAGCTTGATGTGAAAGTCCAGCTTTTTCTGCAAGAACGAGGAGAGCTCCTTCAGTTGGATCACCTACAACACTCCAATCGGCTTTCCGGGATGGATCAGGTTGCAACACAGAGTTTGAGCAGAGCTGTCCGATTTCAAGCAATTTGACAACATGTGGGTCCCCCATCACGCCGTAATCCTCACTAGCACGAGTAAATTTGCCAGACCTATTATATCCCACCCCGGAAACAGAGATGGTCATCCCATTTACAAACAATGTTGTTGCAGTCATCTCATTTTTTGTGATAGTCCCCGTCTTGTCTGAACAGATTATAGTTGTAGAACCCAACGTTTCCACTGAAGGAAGTCTTCTGACAATGGCATTCCGAGCTACCATTCTTTGCACGCCTATCGCGAGAGTTATTGTAACGACCGCAGGTAAGCCCTCTGGAATTGCAGAAACTGCAAGCGCAATGGCAGCAAGTAACGCCTCCATGAATGTTTCCGCAGCACTCTTTAGAACTTCAGCGCCAAAGACTATGATACATAGAAAAATGATGAGAATTCCAAGCTTCTTACCAAGATCCTCCAAGTCAATTTGCAGAGGAGTGATTGTTTTTTCACTGACTTGAACTAGTTCAGCAATTTTTCCAAACTGGGTTCTCATACCTGTTGAAACAACTACTGCCTGACCTTTTCCTGCAGTGATAGTAGTACCTTGGAAAACCATGTTCTTCATGTCGCCTACAACAGGCTTACGAAGATGAATCGGGTCACTCATCTTTCGGACGGCGACAGACTCTCCTGTTAGTGGAGCTTCATCAGCTGATAAGCCTACAGCATAAATAACTCTCCCATCAGCTGGAATTAGGTCTCCAGCCTCAAAACCGAGCAGGTCACCTGGAACAACATCTCGAGCGTCAATATCAGTCCAAAGGCCATTTCGCATTACTCGGGCTTTGGGAGCAGCCATTTCTTTCAGAGCTTCAAGCGCTTTTTCAGACTTGTATTCCTGCACAAAACCAAAAATGGCATTGAAGACCACAATCGCAGAAATGACAATGGCATCAATTACTCCACTTTCATGGTCAGATGCTCCGGCAGATAAAACAGTGGTAGTAAGTGAAATAATAATTGCAATGAGTAGAATAATCACCATAGGATCCATAAATTGGTTGAGAAACATACGTATGGGATTAATACCCCCAGTTTCAACAAGCTCGTTGGGTCCATATTCCTCGAGTCTATCTTTTGCCTCTTCACTGGAAAGACCGCTAGGTGATGAATCAAGACGTTTTAATACGTGTTCAACGTCGTTACTATACCACTCAGTCATTTTGAATACTCCGAGTGCGAAGGGAATTCTACTCCGAGATGGTTATGACCGCAAAGCACCTGAACAAAAACCTATCGGAGTTGGTAAAATCACAATTCGAAAATATTAAAGATAATCTGGAAGCGAGATGCATATCGTATCAAAAAGGTGATGAGTTTGTCGGAAAAGTCGAAGTACAGTTTCAAATGCTTAGAGAACAAATGCGATACTAAAGCATGTCATATCAGACCTAGAGTTGGAGTCACTATTAGCGATCTTGCCCGCTGGATGAATCAGGGATATATAATGAATATCCTTCCAGGCATCACGATTCACATGCCAGAAACTGAGAAGGACGATTTCTACTTCGAAACAGCTCGAAAACCTCTTGAGAGTGATTCAGAATCAACTGCATGTGTATTTTATAACGAACAGGCAAATGCTTGTGAAATAAGATATAGCAGACCAATCTCATGCCAAACATTTCCACTCGAATTCAATGGTGAAAAATACGTCTTAAGTAGTAAGGACTGTCCGGGTGTGGGACACGGAGATGTGAGCAAGGAAGCACTTCAAGATGCTAGAAAGTTAGCAGAGCAAGAATATAAAGAGCGGATTGAAACCACCGCTGCACTTCCTGCAGTCTACTCTGTGATGATGAGTCAAATGATAAGACAATCAGCAGAGGCAATGCAAAATCTTTCAGAGGAAGACCGCAAGAAGATGGATGAGATTATTACAAAGTCAAGAGGGGAACCAGCATCTGAAGAGAGTTCATCTAATGATCAATCAGGATGAGGTCTCGGGGCATAAAGGTTAGCAGCTCGAGCCCATTCTCGCGAATACACACCAACTCCTCAATTCTAATTCCGAACTTCCCTTCTAAATAAATCCCAGGCTCAATACTATGACACATACCAGGCTGTAATTCTTTTGAGTTGCCCCTCACAAGGTAAGGAGGTTCATGAACCTCGAGACCGATTCCGTGTCCAAGGCGATGAGTAAAAAATTCACCATATCCAGCATCATCAATTACTCGACGTGCAATACCGTCAGCAGTTCCACACGACATTCCCGGCATAATATGTTTAAGAGCTGTTTCTAGTGCGCGAAGAACCGTTGAATAAACTTGTTCAAGCTCCTCGGTCAAGGCACCCGCGACACCCACTCTAGTCATATCCGTGTTGTAGCCGCTCAATGAACAACCACAATCCAACAGTACTGCATCACCTTTCCTCAATTCACGATTTCCAGATTCAGCATGTGGAAGAGCGGTTTTCTCACCAAATTGGACAGCTGCAAATGTGGGAATTGCGCCTTGGCGACGGATCTCATCTTGAACTATCTGCTGAACTTCAAGTTCAGTCATTCCCAATCTTGTTTCAAGAAATGCACTATTGACCGCATTACTGATTATTTCGCCAGCCCGCTTCATCAACTCAATCTCTTTGTCTGATTTTTTAAGACGCATGGAGTTAATCATAGGACTCAATGAAGCAGATTTATTGAAACCACCCATTGCAGTTTCAAGTGCCCAATATACACCGAGGGGAGTACCATCATCAAGAAAGACTGACAATCCTTTGTTCTTTCCTCCAACGAGGTTGGATACAATTGCATAAGGATTTTCATCTTCTGCCCAAGATGTAAACTTCTTAATCCAAGTATTGGAACGATGATTTGCAACCTCAAAAGCAGGAGCAATGATTTGAGTTTCTGAGTCCTTCATTATCAAAAGAGCAAGGAGTCGTTCACGCATCTCATATTTGAATCCTGTCAAGTACTGGAAACTTGGTCCAGGAGTAAGGAGTGCGAAATCAAAATTGGACTTTTCGAGATATTTGTGAACTTCTTCGATTCTCTTCCTGTAAACAGATTCATCGAGCATTTGTACGCTCTCACAACCAGAGAAATGATAGAAGCCTTTCTACATAACAATGCCGGTCAAATCATTGGGTATAGCAAGAACTAGAGTTAATAGGAGGACCAAGAGCCTTCGAGAAACAGGAATGACCGAAACTGAAATTGAGGCAAAGAAAAATGAAGCTCGACGACTTCCCTCTCGAGCATATCTCGTAGGTGCGTTAACTCAGTTTGCGGTAGGTTTGCATTCACCATTCCTTCAAGCATATCTGATTGATATGCAAGTAGCTCTAAGAGGAGTTCAGAATTTTATTGAACAAGGTGCATTTCGTAGCGTTGGAAATGTGGCACCAACAGTTCTCCAACCTGTTTGGGGTGCAGCATCTGATAGAGCAAGCAACAGAAAGGCGTTCGTAGCATTTGGTACGATGACAGGACTCCTTGTCGTGTATATGTTCTTGTGGGCATCAACACCACTTGAGATGATTATTCTTTACGCAATTCAATCGATCCTTTTCAGTATACAAATACCAACGTGGCTTTCGTTAGTGGGTGGACTGATGGATGAAAGAAACAGAGGAAGTGAGTTGGGCAAGCTGGGTCTAGCAACAAACATCGCCTCGCTTTCTGCGACACTGATTTCTGGTTTCATTGCGGTATTACCGACACTTGCTCCTCTCCTTCGAAATCTCTTCGGACCTCTTGGACTCCTATTATTCCCACTTCAAATGGATGAACAGGCATTCAGAGTTGCATACTATGGCCCATTCTTCTTTACTGCAATTGTAGGAATCATTGCCTCTCTGTTGTCATTAACA
>JBHLQJ010000014.1:0-4657 GCA_048884945.1 Candidatus Thorarchaeota archaeon
AGTAGATTAAATATTCCATTATTTTTCCCTATCTCTAAATTAATAGACATAACCCTCATTCAAAAAATCGTTGCAATCGAGTCTTTAAGAAAAAGCAATTCCTCAATACTTCACACGGATGGTTGACTATCCTATGGCTTCAGAGTACATCTCCATCATAGTACTAGCGATTGTCTTTGTCCTCATTGCTGTAAGGAAGATTGGAAACATTAGGATCAAAATCTGGCAAGCCATGACACTAGGAGCCGTAATTGTACTTCTAATTGGTCAGATTAATCCAATCGATGCCTTCTACTCTGTCAACCTTGATGTTATTGTATTCTTGTTTGGAATGTTTGTTGTAGGTGAATCAATGCAACGGAGTGGATATCTCAATCTACTTTCTCGCAGACTCTTCAATCGAGCAAGAAGTGTAGACCACCTTGTTCTTCTCATTCTAATTCCAATAGGACTACTCTCAGCACTTTTAATGAATGATACACTCGCAATCATTGGTACGCCAATTGTGCTTGGGCTCTCAAAGAAACATGGACTTTCACCAAAACTTCTCTTGCTGACATTAGCATTTGCAGTCACTACTGGTAGCGTAATGAGTCCAATTGGAAATCCCCAAAATCTGTTAATAGCCTCTTCAAGTGAGATTGTGAGTCCTTTCATTACTTTCATACAATATCTTGCAATACCAACAGCACTGTGTCTGATAGTTGCATTTCTCTTTCTACGACTTTTCTATCGGACGGAGTTTCAAAAATCTCTGGTAGACAATCAAAACGAAGAGATTCAAACAGATACTCAATTGGTTCAGATATCAAAACTCTCACTTGCATTGATTATTCTATTGATTGTGATTAAGGTTATACTCGTCGTCACCGCTCCTTGGATTGAAATGAGACTGTCATATATAGCAATCATTGCAGCATTGCCAATAGTGCTGCTAAGTAGAAAGAGGGTTGATATTGTGAGGAACATCGATTGGTCGACACTTCTGTTCTTTGTATCGATGTTTGTGTTGATGGCAAGTGTCTGGCAAAGCGGTATATTTCAAGAACTCATCTCAACAATGGGTCTTGATTTGACGTCTATTCCGGTAATTTTTACAGTTGGAACTCTGTTAAGCCAACTGATTTCTAATGTGCCACTTGTTGCGCTATTCATTCCAATTTTCTCGTCGAATGGAGCTTCACTTGTTCAGTTAATGGCTCTCGCTGCGGGAAGTACAATTGCAGGAAACATGCTGGTGCTTGGAGCTGCGAGTAATGTCATAATCATTCAAAATGCTGAGCGAAATGGGGAAACAATCGAATTCAGTGAGTTTGCGAAAATAGGGATTCCGCTGACTCTAGCTCAGTCCTTCATATACCTCACATTTCTTCTTCTGGCATCTTGAAATCCTATTTTTTCTTAATGATTTTCAATATACGCTTCAGATACTTTGCATGGTCATTGATTTCCCTTCTAGCTGCATCCAAATGTTCAGGATGGGCTAGTCCACTTGCCTGGTAGAAGAACATGATCTGAGCGATTCGCGCTGCGGTGAAGATGTCAAGATACTCCATACCAATGTTTTCCAAGGCTGCTGTTTCTTGGTATCCATCAATCATTGCATCTCGCACTCTCGGATTTGAGTCATTTGAGTCAATGAAATAATGAGCTAACACAACACCAAGATCAAAAACCCAATACCCGAAACCACAATCATCGAAATCAAAAGGATGAGCCTCACCCGCCCTAAATGCCACATTATCTCCGACTCCAAGATCTGCATGAATCAAGCCATAGACCTTCTTGTTCTTACCCATCTGTTCACTAACTTCATGTACTAGATTCAGAGTTTCATTGAACGCAACTTGGTGCGCCTTTGGAATTGCCTCTCGCACTTCTGAAGCAGGAGTACCATAGCTGAACCCATCTCCAAAAAGACCCTCCCAATCCCAGTGGGGACGTGAGAAGATCTTCGGATATTTCCACGTCTTTGATTGCTTATGCATCATACCTACAACCCTTCCAAGCGACCTGAAATGTTTGGGTCTAATGCTCTTTTTCAGCAATCTGCCATGGGTCCATCCAATGAGTGTACAACTTCTCTTCTGTGGGGCATCATAACCTCCATCAGCAATCGTCAACCATTCCCCTCCTTGATTTCGAACTGGCTTTGGCACCACTATTCCGTTTCGGTGTAGGGCAGATAACCACTCCATCTCGGAAGCTATGAACTCAGGTTTCATGTAATTCGGTTGGTGTAGGCGCAAAGCGTACATTCCTTCTGAAATAGGACCACCTGGAGAAACACTGACCTGGTACAATCCATTCCCACTATAGTTGATGAACCTAATTTTCGTGTCCTCTAATCCATACTCTGCAAGCGCAATCTTTGCAAGTTTCCGCAATCTTAGCAGAAAGGATTGATAGCTAATAGACACACGCCTTCACCTTGATTCAAATTGATGCCTTTTTTCAATGATTATTGTATAAAGTAGTAGCGGAGTGAGTAATTTAACGAGATTGCACTGAAGAATACTCGAAATCTGCAAAAAGAATGGCTCTATGATGGAGCTTGTTTCTCCCGTTCCTTTTCTAGTTCCTTTGTCCGTTTTCGAATAGTGTCTTCAGTCTTTCCGATTCTTTTTTCAATCTCCTTTATTCGCTTTTCCCGGGAGGCTAACTCATTATCCATTCGTTTTTGGGCTGTTTGAAACACTTTACTGGTATCAGTCCACTCTTGCTTTGCTAGCCGCATCTGTTCTTCGAGGCTCTCAAAATTGATTCTTTTAACCTCCGCTAGATTCCAGTAGTCCCGAACCTCTGATTCTAATCTACTACGAACTGAATCGAGATCTGACTGGAATTGTGCTAATTCAGTGTACTGATTTGTGAGGTCGTTGAACGAATCTCTAATGGTAGTGTCTTTGAGAAAAGATGAGTCTGTAATCTCAGACATGAGTGTATCAACCTGAGCTATCCGTGTCTTCGAGGTTATGTCACTTTTGAGAGAGGTCGATGGTGTTGGTTTGGTTGAGATCACTGGTTTTGGCTCTGGCGTAGCTATCATTTCAGGTTTAGTTGGAGGCTTTTCTGGAGGTGTAGATACAGGTTGTTGAACAGGAGTGGGTTGTGGTGTTCCAGGAGGGCTCATGGGTTTTGATGGTGAGGCTGGCTTCGAAGGTGGTCCAGTAGTTCCAGGAGGTGTCATAGGTTTCGCTGGTTGAGCCGACATAGAAGGTGGTCCTGGAGCTCCAGGAGGTGCATTCACTGAGGATTGGGCTGTCGGAGGCTGAATAGCTGGTTTTGCTTCTACAGCCTGCCGCTGGCTCTCTAAATCCCCCATCAGTTCTTGAACTTCACTAGCTCGAAGCATGCGTGTTTCTATGATGCCCTCGCCTGTTTCTTCAATGCCAACTTCTTCCGCCCTTGCAAACGCTTCCTTGGCTTTTTCCATCTCAGACTTAGGCTTTGATAGTCCTGTGCTAGACCGGACACGGTCTCGAGCGACTGAACTTGGTTTGACCCATTGGTCGTTGGTAGTGACTCTTACTTCGCTTACTGGAGTTGCAGGAGGCGGTGTCTTTTTTACTTCAGGTATCACCTCTGCATCATCGGGTGAAGAAATCGTCTTTGGTTTTGGTTCTATAGAAAGAAGAAGGCCTCCGCATCGTATGCAATACTTCCGAGTTGGCTGGTTTGCCCTGCCACATTTGGGACAGTTCTTCACTGATTCATCATCCCCATCAAGCGAATCAGCTAAAAATACGCACATCTATGCTGTAAAGGTTTTCTAAGACACAGACCAAAGCATTTCTATAACCAAGGTAAGCTAATATTCAATGGATACCCGAGGTTAGCAACCGGTGATATGACTTGATGAGTCATGCGATCGAAGCTTTATTGATAACGGACAAAGGTGGTGCACCTAGATTCTATATGCAGCTTGATCCAAAGGCTCTCAACATGGATCCAGTGATGGCTTCAAGTTTTTTCGCAGCCATTAATATGTTCTCGAAAGAGGTCTTTGATGAGAATTCTCCTGTGGTCCAAGTAGACTATGGAGCTCGATTGTTTACTTTGATCAACGGTGTAAATACAAATATGATTGCAGTCAGTGTTCAACGCCTTAATCAGGAATCACTTGATATCTTGGACTCACTTCTGGCTGAGTTTGAACTTGATTGGTTAGAAGTTGTCGACCCTTTTGATTTCAGTTTCGAAACCTCATTTGTAGATGTCTATCTAGAGGCATTTGGAGAGCGAGTCATGGAGAAGCTCTCTCTGCGGCTCTTAGGAGAAACCTGGGTGCCATATTTCACGACCAAATCTCAGTTGCACGAAGCAGTTTCCAGTCTGTTGATAAATTACATCAATGGATCTAGAAATGTCAATGAGATAATCGAAGTTAGTGGATTATCGCAGCGTGAAGTTGTTCTTGACCTCTCCAAATTGTGGGCGCATCGTGTCATACGGTTTCGAAACATGTTTAATTTCAACGATTTCATGACAACTGGAACTCAGTTTGTAAGATATGCTCAAGCAACATCATCTGAAACTCAAGATCTACGTACTCTACACCCCGATATGGCTGGTGTAATTCCTCACTTGGCTGGGTTAATAGACGGACGCAGAACGGTTAGGGAAATTCTTGCTGAACTTGGGACTCGCTACGACG
>JBHLQJ010000014.1:4667-20695 GCA_048884945.1 Candidatus Thorarchaeota archaeon
CGAGAGTGAACTTCTGAGAGCATTAGACTTCCTTATCGAAGTTGGAGTGATTGAAGCGCTGACTCCGGAAAAGAGACGTATTCTTCTAGCAAAAGAAGCATTGGAGCTTGCGATTCGCGTTGCCGAAGGTACCTACAACGTCAATGAAGCAACTAATGCATTGCAATTTGTAATGAAAAACACCAAGACTCCGGAAGCACTAAGCCAGTTATTACTTAAAGATGGTAAGTGGGTTGTCGATTTTGATTTCAAGATACTTGAAGGATTAAACCAGCGAAGGCTCATGATGCTTTTTGGAGAATGGATGAAGATTTTAGCACAGTTTGTGAATGCATTAAATCCATCGAAGCTTGAGCGATATATTGGAAACTTGACAACAGTCTTTTCTCAACGTATCATTAGACGTTATTCCTCATTCGACCTGAGAGGGTTTGAGGAATTTGCGTATTGGTTGGAGATATTGAGTACTCCCACAAAGCCACACGTAGGCCCTATTGAAACAAGTCGTTTGCAGATAGTCTGGTCCAGTGCGCTAGAAGAACTTGCATATATTCTTGTGACGAGAGGTCATATCATCTATAAATCAGAGAGCATCACACAAATTCGTTCTGCATCAGGAACCCCTCTGATTGATCTACTTCCAGCAGAATGGGTGGGACGTGACAGAGTAGAAACCTTTGAACGCATAATGGTTGAGTACTCCAATCTAGGTCCTGCGGCAAAATTGACGCTACTGATTCTAGCAACTCAAAGAGGCATATTGATACCAAAAGAGGTCATAATTTAGTCTGGAGGTCCACATATCTTCCGTCTGAAGAACTATTATCTAAGAATGTTGAAGAAAAATAGTTGGTGACAGTAAATGAGCCCTTCCTATCTCCTGAAAATCGTTACAGTCGGATCTGCTTCAGTAGGAAAAACCAGCATAATAATCAGGTATTCAACTGGAACTTTTCGTGAACACTATTCTCCAACGCTTGGCGTAGGATTTGCATACAAAAAAATGGATGTTGACGACAACTCAGTAAACCTTCAGATATGGGATTTGGGTTCTCAGGACTTTCTTGAACGGACCCGAGCGAACTATTACTTGGGGGCTCAAGGCGTGATTTTCATGTTTGATGTCACATCTTGGGAGTCCCTCAATGAGGTAATTGAATGGAAAAACGAAGTTGATCGAAATCTAGATGACTATAGAGCAATTCTTGTTGGAAACAAGACTGATCTAGCCATGGATCGAGTGATTTCTACTGAGGAAGGTCTGAAAATAGCTGCACAGATGGGGATAGACTACATTGAAACATCTGTTCGCGTTGATATGAATGTCAATAAAGCATTCGAGATGATGGCCAGAAGCATCATTGCCTCCTTACATTAACTTGGATTATTAAATCACACGAGTTCCATGTCTGAGATATAAGATATAAGAAGCGTGATAAGTTGGTCATTTAGGACATTTATCGTATTCCTATAGTACTCACGCAAATCAAGCTATTTCGAAGATTTTTCTCTAGCAATATCTAGCGGTGGTTTAACACTTTCGGGAATAGGACAGATGTACCTCCTGCCCTTCATCTTCTCTACGTGCTCGTCTTTTATCTTCTTTAGAAGATCTGGTTTCATTATGAGATCGACTGCTGAACCAGCTATGACCTTTGTAGCAAACATGAGCGCCTTGTGACCAATACTCATTCCACAACAGGCTGTCCATTGCCAGTCGTGACCCGCCGCTTCGAGAGTCGCTGAGGCTGTTCCAAATTCCATAGTCGGTGCAATCCAGCTGACATCTCCTGTATCTGTTGAGCCCGGAAATACTATTCCTTCATCCCATGGATCATGAATCTCTCTATCAATATGCACCTCATCTTCGACTAGCTGTTCCCAACCCGGACGTTTGGATGCTCGTAATTGTTCACTCTTCGCTTCTTTTGTTACTGTTTTTGCCATCTCCTTTGCGAACATCATCTCTTCATCAGTGTATTCAGGCGCTCCAACTTCACGCATATTGGATATGACAAGTTTACTCAATCCCTTGCTTGGAAGTTCGTTGGACAGCCCTTCAATGAATTCAACCTTTAATTTTGTTTGAGTCATCAGGGCTGCGCCTTCAGCAATCTTAACCACCCAATTGTAGATGTGGTCTACCTGTTCACGCTCTGGTGCTCTGATATAGTACCAGCTACGTGCATAGTCTGGTACAACATTTGGCTGCAACCCCCCTGACTCTATTACATAATGGATTCTTGCCTCTTGAACAACATGTTCTCTCATGAAATTCACACCAATATTCATGAGTTCAATCGCATCAAGTGCACTCCTTGCAACATAAGGAGTGGCTGCTGCATGTGCTGTCGTGCCATAGAAATGAAATTTTGCAGAATTCATTGCAAGACTACTACCCAGTCCTGCAACATTAAAGTGACCTGGGTGGTGACTCAAAACAGCATCTACGCCGTCAAAGCAGTCAGCTCTTACCATGAACACCTTGCCACTATAAGTTTCTTCTGCTGGAGTGCCAAAGAACTTGACAGTTCCTTTCAGTCCATGTTTCACCATTGTTTCTTTTGTAGCAATAGCACTCATCACCCCAGTGACTCCATGGATATTGTGTCCACATCCATGTCCTGGAGCTCCTTCTTCAATAGGGTCCTTATAGGGAACCGGCTTTTGAGACAGACCAGGTAGCGCATCATACTCTCCCATGAATCCAATAGTGGGGCTTCCTTTCCCATAAGTCGCCACAAATGCTGTCGGCATACCTGCCACGCCCATTTCGATATCGAATTCATGTTTGGCTAGAATCTTTGCAAGAAACTCTACAGACTTCACTTCCAGAAGTCCAAGCTCTGCGAGGTTCCAGATCTTGTCGCTCGCTTCAATAATCATTTTTTCATTGTCCGATATCCAATCCCAGGCATCATTCTTCATGTTACTGACCTATCACCTGAACAAATTTCACGCTCTTAAATTTGGCCTGATAAGAGCAGCAGTCCTTTTGGCAATAGATCGTTATTGTGGTAATTGTTAGATTAAATCAAAATCTTGCTACGAACTGGCTATTGATATACAATCTTGATGATAAATTGGAGCGTGAAACAGAGATGTCAACTACAGATGAGCAACTTGAGGAGAAAGTGGTTTACAAGGCACTTGATGAAATCTTGACTCTTCAAACTCGAATTCATGGAAAGATAAGTGATTTACCGCATGTATTTGCAAAACTCAAGTCAGTTGCTGGTGAAAATGCAGCTGGTAGTCCAATTGTTACACATCACTGGGGGGTGAGTGATGATGTTGGGCATGATATGGATGTCAGTCTTCCAATAAGTAAGTCAATCGAAGGAGATGGGGTCATATCAACAACTCTTCCGTCTGAAGAAGCAATGACAATTATATACAAAGGACCCTATGCTGAGATTGGGACCGCGTACAGGTTGGTTTCCAAGCATACCTACGATAGAGGCCATCCTATTGCTGAGTCTACACGAGAGATTTTTCATTACTATGATGAGAATCACCCTGAAGACACAGTGGTCGAGATTCAAGCAGTCCTCCATGATTGGACACATCGATTCTCAACCAAGCTTGAAACAGTCTTAGGTCCAAAAACCAAGGCTGAAGTCCTATCACCAATGAAAAATCTTGAAATTGACTCACCTGCAGCAGTCCGCCACGAAGCTCTTTGTAATGCACTCGCTATCTTAGAGCAGAAGTCAAATGATCAGGAACAATACGAGATTTTATCACACTGTGCGCATGTTTTTCCGGTAGAGCTCATTCCACCTATGCGAGAGCTCTTTAGATCTACTAGTAATGTAGATACAGTAATCAATGCGATGATCTCAAAGGGCGGATATTATCCTAAATTATTAAGGCGCGAGGGGTCTATCATCTATGAAGAAAAAAGCCCAGCCAATCCCACAGCGTATAAAGAAGCGAAAACAGATGCTGAGCGACGGAGAGCTTATTGTTTCTGTCCACTAATAAGAAACCATCTCGACGAAACCCCGAAATCATTTTGCAACTGTTCAGCTGGATGGCCAAAACAACTTTGGGAAGGTATCCTTGAAAGACCTTTGAAGATACAGGTTGTCCGGTCTCTGTTAAATGGAAACAATACATGTGAGTTTGCTATCCATCTACCAGATGATATTCTGATTGCCTAGAAGACTTCATTATTGTCTGGACATGGTCCCTCCTCATATGCAGTAAGATACAAGATTCATGACCTTTGTGCCAGTTCCCTTTCGAGCTCATCCACACTAATCCTCGGTTCAATACTTTTTGCAGCAAGTACATAGAGAATCACAAAATTGAGTACAAGAGCCATAAAGAGAAGTGGAAATCCTCTGAAAAGCTCATATATCACACCAGCAGGTATCTGTCCAACTGTTACGATTAAAAGGACAAACACCGTTGTAAGACTCAGCATTTTCCCAAGATCTTGTCGAGGCAATGATTTTTGGATATATGTGTTGATAACTGACATCCAGAGTACATCATTGATTGATTTTATGGCTGTTGCAATGAATGCCAGCGAGAATAAGACACTCAAACCAGGGAAAATCGAATCGGCTACTTCAAGCCAAGACAGAGGTGCGATATATGGAACATTTTGAGCTACAACCAGAAGTCCAATAGCTATTGGCATTACGGAATAGACAACAAGTGTAAGCCTTTTACCGCCATGTTTGTCAAAGAACCTCCCAAGGTACAATGTGAGAGGAATCGAAAATATGAGTGTCAATAGAAGCATTAGGTTGATGTCTCCAATCCCAAATCCTAGGGTTTCATTAACATAGTAGAGGTTGGCAAAACCGTAGAATGTATCACTTAAAGCATCTATACAGAAGACAGCAATGAATACTGGAAAAACACGGGCCAGTAGCTTGATACTTCTGATATTTTCATAAAAGAAGTCTCTGACCACATTATCAGACTTCAAGGCACGTTTACCAGGATCAGTTGAATCAAGCCATTTTATCCTAATGAAAGCGCAAATCATGTATGCAATCCCTGACATCATAAACATTGTACTCATGACCGGGATGAATTCCATTCCAAAATTCAATAGAATTCCCACAGCGAAGAGAGGAAAAAGACCGAAAACCGTGCCTAGTGTGAAAAGACTGATAGCGACTCCCCCATGACGACGATCAATTTGTTCCATAATATATGCAGTACCACCTTTACTGGTGAATGATGCTATTCCAAACATCATGAAACCAATCGCCATGATTAGTATATCACCTGAAAAAGCAATTATGAAGTAACCAATACCATTTACTGCCATTGTAATAGATGCTAATTTTCGTCGGTCATAATTATCAGCAAGATAGCCTGACACAAACTCTCCAATGAGTGACACTCCTGTGAGTAGTGATACGAACACTCCTACCAAGATATATGTTAGACCAATATCCCTGAGAAAAAGCGGAAAGTATCTATTCACCACTTGTATACTTGAATAAATCCACGCAGTGAAAAGAAATATTGTGAAGTTCTTGTTCGACATAGTCTGTTTGACTGCCTCAAACCATGAGGTTGATGCACCTTCATTACCCACGACTGACTTATTATCTACTCCAATTCTTTCTGCTTCATTAATTTCCTCAACTTCAATAACTTCATCGACATCAGCCATTGCAATGACCCACCATCAAGTAATTTCTCCTCAAGAATTTTCGAGTAGTTTTTATTCTATACTAAAAGGACAATGTTCTCAGCAACTGTCCACACCTATTTTTCAGCAAGCTCATATAGTATAATTATCAATGGAGAAATACACTGGAGTGTTTCTTTCAATGACCTCCTTGGAACCAATACCTCGCATGGCGATTTTTTGGGATGTGGAAAATGTCGCCGACGAATCTGCTACACACAGAGCCATGACTGAGAAGATACGTAAAGCTGGCACTGTTACTCGTGCATATGCATTTGCAGACTGGGATGCTAGACGTCAGATGGCTGAAGACCTGTATGCCCTAGGGTATGATCTAATCCATATCCCTGACCAACGTGATAATGCTAGCGATTACAAAATGGCTGCGTACATTCTTGATCATCTTATACATTATCCTGAAACCACGCGTTATGTTCTTATTACAGGGGATGGTGACTTCAAGCTAATCGCAGGTGCTCTCAAAGAACACGGTGTGGAGCTGTGGTTGATTAGCAATCCAATCATTACCGCATCTGAGTTACCTGAGCTTGCAACAATCTATAGCGACATTTTTTCCTTCAGACCTGCTCTAGATTGTGTTCATCCAGAAGACTGCGAAGAGTCAGTTCAAAGTATTGTACAGTTGCGGCATCTCGCTGCTGTTCAGCTTCAGGAAGTAATTCGAGTAATCGCAAAAACTGGCAATAAGCCCGGTGTGGGGCATGCAAAACATGTGATGAAGTCGTTGAATCCTGACTTCAATGAGGCTGCAATGGGTTTCAGTCATTGGAATGATTTCGTGGAATGGGCTGATGCACAGAACTACATTATCCGAGAAGGCGAAATGCCTGGAACAATTCTGACCCTGCCCGACAGAATATCTCCCGAGTCAGTTAAGAAATCAAAAGAAGTCGATGAGGCTTTCGCGTTCTTGGCGCAAGTGACAGAGGAGCGCCTCATTGAAAAACCACCATTTACTCTAATGGAGCTAGGAGTTGAGCTCAAAGAACGTGGACTAGACCTTGAAAAGATCGGTTATAGGAGGTTCTCAGATTTTGTGCTCTCCGCAGAGAAACGCAATCTGATTCGAATCATTGCTCCAGAAATAGAGGGTGATTCTCCTATAGTTCTCCCAGTATATGATATCGATCGAATACAAGCTTGGTTTGAAAAGAATGTTGAGCGTTTATTTGGGCCATCAGTAAATGTTCCTAAGACTGCATTTCTTAAGAAGATAGGTCAGACGCTTCTTGAAACACGTACAACTCTTGATGAGCTCGAGAATTTTCTGACAGCGCCTCGAGTAAAGGAAGTCTATAATGACATTCTTGATGCTAGTGAAATCCCATTTCTTCCTCCTTTCCAACAGTCGTTGGCCCACATTCTAGTTGGCAAAGGATTAGGATGTATCAGCGTTTTGGAAAAAGTCAACGAAGAACTCAGCCCTCTTGGTATCAAACTTCAATGTCCTGAATAACAGAAGGGTTATCAGTTGTTTATACAGTGTCAGAGGAATTGTGATGACAATGAATCCATATGAGAAACTAGCTGCTGTGCTTGACAAGATACCAAATGGGTTTCCACCAACCAAAGATGGGTCGCATCTTAGAGTACTCGAGTGGATATTCACTCCTGAAGAAGCGGAACTTGCTAGTCAGCTGAAACTTCGTGGTGAAACCTTGGAAGAGCTTAGTAATCGATTCAATCGTCCAAAAGACGAGCTAGAGAAGTTTCTTGATACAATGCACAAGAAGGGTCAGATTAATACTTGGATGTCAAAGAGCGCAGGTGCAAGGAAATACGGTTTGCTGCCTTTTGCTGTTGGCATATATGAGGAGCAACTGAACAGAATGGATGAGGAGCTTGCTCAACGCCTTGAACAGTATTTTCAAAATGAAACTGGATTCAAGACAGTAGTAGCAGTAAAACCCGTCATTTTTCAGGTGATTCCAGTTAATCAGAGTGTGAGCACAGAGCTAGAGATTCACAGTCTTGAGAAAGCTGAACAAATGATAGAGTCTTCAGCTTCTTGGGGGGTTCGTGAATGTGTCTGTAGGAAGCAGAAAGATTTGATTGGTGAGGGTTGCGACTATCCCAAATCAGTCTGCCTTGCACTTGCTCCAAACAAGGAGAATGCATACGATGATGACGAGCTCACAAAAGCCATCACCAAAGAGGAATCGCTCAGACTTCTCAGAGAAGCTGAAGAAGCTGGGCTTATTCATTGTACCTATAATGTGCAATCTGGACGAACCT
This sequence comes from Candidatus Thorarchaeota archaeon, assembly GCA_048884945.1. Classification (GTDB taxonomy): domain Archaea; phylum Asgardarchaeota; class Thorarchaeia; order Thorarchaeales; family Thorarchaeaceae; genus SMTZ1-45. Next base: position 12,586 of record JBHLQJ010000014.1, read on the forward strand.
TCATTTGCAACTGCTGCACCTGCTGTTGTGGTGTTCTCAGAAGCGTTGAGAATCTAGAACATCCTCGCGAGTACATCAAGACCGACTTCATTATGACTGTGAATACTGACTTATGCACTGCCTGTGAAACATGTATTGATCGGTGCCAGTTTGACGCACTCAGTATTCCTGATGATGTGTGCGTTGTTGACAAGAATAGATGCATTGGATGCGGCGTATGTGCGATGGTCTGTCCAGAAGGTGCGCTTAGTCTTGTTCGTGACGAATCTCCCGGCAGACTTGAACAACCAACCAATAATTTTGACTGGATGGCAAAACGTGCAATGTCTCGAGGTGTCGATCCCTCAGATATATTATGAGTGATTGTAGCAAGTACAAAGAATGACTAGTCTTAAGAAGAGCCAACTCGTACATCATTGTGAATCTGCACATGACCTCCAATACTGATCAAGAAAAGAAGGGAGAACAGAAGAAGGGACGAAGTAGACGGTATATCCCTAACCTTGCAGAGTTCTACTTCAAACCCACATTTGATTGGACTAGAGAAGAGGCTGAAAGACTGTATATTAGAGCGAAATCTCCATCACCAAAGATCGAGTTGGATAGGGTCCAGTTCGAAGACTGCGTCAATGGAATGAAGGACTATCCTGATGAGTCGGTCGACTTAGTCATTGCTGACCCTCCTTTTGGAATCTCCTTTGATGGAAAGAGTAGTGTGTATAATCGCGATGAGCGTCTGGTCATCGAGGGTTATGAGGAAACAGATGAGTCATATCATGAGTTCACCGTGAAATGGTTGGCGGAACTACCCAGAATTATGAAGCGGGAATCATCCGCCTATATCTTCAGCGGCTGGACAAATCTTGATGCCGTGCTTCAAGGGGCCCGAGAGGCTAGCCTAGAAACCCTGAATCATCTAATATGGCACTATCCCTTTGGAGTTTACACAAAGAAACGGTTTGTCACAAGTCACTATCACATAGTTCTTCTAGTCAAGACGTCAAGTAATTACTTTTTCAACAAGATTGAGAATTATCCTGAGGATGTCTGGTTGGTAAAACGTCAGTACCGTACTGGACTTGCTAAAAATGCCACGACACTCCCTCTTGATGTTGTTTCACGATGCATTGATTTTTCCTCTAAACCTGGAGATATTGTATTCGATCCCTTCATGGGAAATGGGACCACAGCGGTAGCCGCCAAAATGAATTTCCGCCATTTTGTTGGTTTTGAGATTAATAAAAAACTTCAATCCCTCTTGGAGAAGGAACTTGCTAAGGTTAAACCAGGTGAGTCATACATCCCATATACTGAACGTCTTCCAACAATCGAGAAGCTTGCAGAGATGTACCCCAAGGCATATCGCGAGTATATTCGAAGGGAGAAGCAGTCCCCTCAGAAAATAGTCAGAGATTGATACAGATGGGTATAGAAGAGCTGTATAAACGACATGGGTCTGAGCGTGACCAACTTGCAGATGCCACTAGTATTAGCGACGTTTATACAAGAGAGTTTGGAACTGAGCTTACACGATGGGAATCTCAACTGCTCAGACAGTTTCAAGAGAAGGTATCAGCTCGTCGATATCGATATCGCGGATTTGTTCGTCATACGCGGGACATTACGCTCGTACTTCTGACTCCCAGTCCTTGGTTGATGGATGGAGAATTCATCTTCTTCGATAGAGACAGAGAGCTACCTCCTGATGGTGCCTACATTGAGGTTGTTGGTTCTAGTGTGGTTGCACCACGACCTCTTGAAGAATCTCAAACAATCACTCGCGCTATTGCAGCAGAAACTTGGACCCGACTGCCAATTGATTTTATCTCAGACATCCCACCACCAATGAATCTCAACGATCTGTCTAACCTCCTATTTGAGTATGTAGGAATGGCTGAGGCTAGCAAGAGGGTCTTTTCACGTCTCTTCGTTTCAAGCCCTCCCTTTCAGGACAGCATCGGAGGACTCACAATGGGGATTCAGGCTATTGCCTCCCAGACTCAAGTACGAAGACTGCTTTCATTCATCAGGCAAGTGCTTCCTCCAGCAATGAAAGGGCATCAACCCTCATTCAGGAGCGTTCAAGGAATCCGAGTCAGAGCCCCCCGTTTCTGGCGATTTGATGTTGGATCATTCTCAATTAATAAGATGCAACAGATCTGTGTGCAACGTCAAGACCCTGCTGGCTATCAAGAGGTTTCTCTTGGCGCTTTAACAGAAACAGAAACAGCTTTTCTCCCTGATATTCCTCTAGCAATATCAACTGAAGATTTCTGGATAGAAACCCGAAACCCATCTCATCTACGCTTGCCAATCTTGAAGTCAGCAATCACCTTTCAAATGCTAACTCCAGAGATTACCAAACGAAGCATTGATGCGGGGACTGAACACGTACTAACACGTTTGGACGCTTTGCGAGAGAGTTTTGGTTTTGAAGAACGAGTACTTGCACGGGGACATTTGCTAGATGCAGACGCTCTTGGTCGCCCCCTCAGCACTCTAAAACTTGCACGCTCCACAGCCCGTGCTTATTGGAAAGATACAGTCACAGCTAAGGATATCAGATACGCGTGGGACCGAGTACTCGAACCAGCTCTAAAGGAGTTCATCGAGCTCACTGAATTAAAAGATAGTGCGGAGAAGGACTGGGGCAAAGAAAGCCAAATTGACAAGTTCAATACCAAGGTGCTGAAAGCAATAAAGAAACTGGACACCGGGAAACGAGGGTTTCTTGGACCAACTCTGAATGAAATTGCAGAAGAAGCCGGTGTCGAGCGGCATGTAGCTGCAGAGACCCTTGCGCGGATGAAGGACGGCAACATCCTCTATGAGCCACGCCCGGGTCACTACAGGTTAGTCTGATTGAGCTAGGTGAAGGATCTGAAAAACTCTTCAGGTTCTTGTCCTTCCTCAATAATCTCAATCTCTTGCACTCCAACACGCTCTGCGTCATATCTTCGTGCTAGGATAGTGCCATCAAACTTCTCCCGAGCTGATGCATCCTTTCCACGCCACACAAAAATATCATCCCACGCATCTAGTAGGAAGACATCATCGCTCTTCAAGGAGTCTTTACTGAGTTCAACTTCTGCGAAAAAGGTTTCATCCCCTTCCCGATGAACTCGCCAGAGTTTATGTTCATGAGTTTCCATGTGGACCTTCTTCAATATGCCTTCAGTATCTTCATTGGTCAGTCGGAAGTCATCAAAGAGTGCTTTGAATTCAGCGGGTTCATTTTCTCCCTCAATTCGGTCAATGTCTGCTTTTCCTTCACGTGCCTGATCACTCATCACTGCTGATGCGGCTGTGAGAAATTTTTCATCAACTTGTGAATTGGGACCAATCCACAAGTACAGCTTTAATCCAGCGTCAACAAGATAGCAGTCGCCAAGCCCGAAGATTCCCGGGTTTTTCATTTTAACAAGGCGACCTTTCTGAATGTGGTATGTAGTTGGTTCTGGCATAATTCGCCTCTCCTACATCTCCTATTCACGTTCATGTATAAATAAAAGTCCGACATAGTGGATTATGGGTATTAGGTTCAAACTAGCCTATGTAACAAGATTCATGGTCACGTTATACCAATAGGTCAGCACCCGACTTGTTCGAAAGAACCAGAATGATACAATGTGTGGAACTCCAGTTTCTAAGTCTATAATCCCATACCAATCCTGCGCTTCATTTGTTGCGTTTATACTGTACCCGAAATAAAACGAGTTTCCATAGAATTTCGATATATACGACTCATGCTCAACGAATGGTATATCAATCTGGTTTGGAAAGAAAAAGTCAAGATGTCGCCAACCCCCAACTGGGAGAATGCATTGAGAAATGTGCCTGTTGATTATAAAACGGAACTCCGTAGGAATGTCGGTGCCATTTGAAAAGCTGGAACTAGTCTTTATAGGTTCTACTATGTTCTTAAGAAAAGTATCTGCATAGAATATGATTGTAACATTCGGGAGTGAGAGTATCTCGACGCGAATGTAGGTGTTATTCATTTCTACGAATGGTGGTGGACTCACTGAGTAATTTGTTGTCGTAATTCCTGTGACCTTAACTGCAAAAACGAACTCTTGTCCTTCCTCAATTGTCCATAAGAATGTCATTGACTCACGGATATTTTCCGTGACAAATCCGACAGAGAAAGTGACCACAAAGGTGAGAATAACTGCTGCGAGGATTCTCGTGCGATGATCCATTTTTCTACACCACTTTCTACAATCTTTTCAATATTGGCTTGGTCTTTTGGTCGTTGTGATTAATTGGTTGATGACAATCTTACCTTTAAAAGTGCATGAACACTAGTTCACGACGAACAGATGCCAGAACTTCCAGAGCTTGAAACAATAGCTGAGCAATTGACTCGTCTTCTCAAAGGTCGGACTATAAAGAAAACAACGGTCCATAACCACATAGTAGTTCACGGTCTCCCTGTTGATGACTTCGAGTCCAAATCAGTAGGAGAAACTTTTGATTCCGCAGTTGCAGATGGGAAGTTCTTGATTCTTTCGCTTGCTAATTGTGATATTGTGCTGAATCTCATGTTAACGGGAAAACTTAGAGTCATTCCAATGTTCAAAAAACCCACAAGCTATGATATGGTTTCTTTTCAGACAGAAGACCTGACACTTTGGTATTCAGATGCTAAAAAGATGGGACGGATATATCTCGTCGAAAAGGGTGATTACTCATCAGTTGCTGAATTTGAGGGACGAGGGCTTTCAGCTCTAGATTCATCCTTAACTCTAGATGTCTTCAGACAACAACTGAAACGTCATAATGGGCAGATCAAGAACGTGTTACGGAATCAAAGATTTGTGAAGGGGATTGGAAACGCCTATGCGGATGAGATTCTATTGTATGCTGGTATCTTACCATTCAGGAAACGGTCCACTTTGACTACGGTAGAAATCGAGAAACTCTACAATGCTATGAGAAGAGTCCTGACACGAATTCGTGAACTCCTTTCAGAACTGTCACTTGATGAGATTGCCAACGAGAAGAGGGATTTCCTAATGGTTCATAACAGAGGCGGTGAGATTTGTCCTCTTTGTGGTAGTAGAGTTTCTGAAATAACTGCAAATCGATTCAAGACCAGCTATTGTCAGACCTGCCAGAAGTAATATGAGTGACATTAGCTCTACATCCACCACCCATTGGAGATGAGCTGAGATGGATAAATGGGAAGAACAATTCCTTCGAGAGATTGTTGAGCTGGATACAAACAGCGATGAGAAGAAGAACTATGCAGTCTGTGCTGAGGTTATCAAAAAATACTGTCTAGAGGCAGGCCTTGAAGTAGAAATTTTTGATTCGATGCATGACGGCATACCTCAACCCAACGTCGTTGCAACAATGGATGTTGGCGCAAAGACTACAGTCTTACTTTGTACGCACTATGATGTTGTGCCTGCGGGTGACACAGAGGAGTGGAAAAAACCTCCCTTCGAGCTGACGATTGAAAAAGGGAAAGCATATGGTCGCGGTGCTAGCGATAACAAGGGAAACATTGTCGCTGCTGTAAGCTCTGCGAAACAGCTCATTCAGAAGGGATCATCCAAGGCAAATTGGAAAATTTTGAATAGTCCAAATGAGGAAATCGGCGGCGTTTGGGGCATTGATTATCTAATGAATGGTCCTCCCAAGATACGTGGTGACTTTGGAATCGTTGTTGACTCCGGTCCGGAGTATGTGAGTAATGGTGCGAGCGGAGTCATTGCAGGCACCATGACAGTACGAGGGGTTCAGGGACATGCCGGATATCCCTTCAAATTTGCCAACGCAATACATCTCTCAATTCCATTGATGCAGGTGATGCTAGACTATGTGGATGTTCGTCGAAAAGTCGCATCCAAACTTCCAGCGCCGCCCGGTAGTCCTCACCAGACACTCTGGGGTCGATTCTCAATGACCGTCTTCAATGCAGGTAGTAAGACCAATACGATTCCTGGCAAAGCTGACATATCATTTGACTGTCGAACAATCCCCGAAGAGAATGTCGAAGATGTTGTCAAGAACATAGAGGAGTTCTTTGAGAGAGCAAAGGAAGAGACTGGTGTTGAAGCAACTCTGACATTCAAGACCAAACATGCAGGCTGGGGATCAGATTCTGGGAATAAGTATGTCAAGGCATTTCACAATGCGGTCAAGGAGATTGTCGACCCAGAAATAAAAATTGCAGCAGATTTGGGAGGAAATGATGGCCATTACTTCACATCTCATGGAATACCCACAGTATGTTATGGAACTCTTAGGGACGATAACAACTACCACGGACTGGATGAATTCATGCATTTGGAGGACTTTAAAAAAGTCAAGAAGGTCCTCATTCACTTTGCGGAGACGTGCGACTAAGTGGTTGATATACATGATATCAAAATAGGCGCGCCAGGTCCCTTTCTACCTCCTTGGGACAACGCGCTGAAGAATGCAAAGCTCATTGACTCACTAGGATATGATAGTATGGCTTTCCCAGATCATTTTGCAGGATTTGTACCTGAGAGTATCTGGACACCTGATATCACATCATTGGCTCTTTTCCAACAGTCACCTCACACTTACTTCGAACTATCCGCCATCATGAGTGCGTGTGCAGCGATCACTGAGAATGTACAGCTTATTTCTTCAGTCACTGAACCTTTGCGGCGTCATCCAATCCTCCTCGCACAGACCTTTCTCACTCTCGACCACATAAGTCGAGGAAGAGCAGTTCTTGGCATTGGAGCTGGAGAGATTGAGAATATAGAACCTTATGGTCTGAAATACTCAGGACAAGTTGGAAAACTCCGTGAAGCTCTCGAGATTATCAGAATGGTCTGGAAGACTCATGAACCATTTGACTATGATGGAAAATATTGGAAACTGAAAGACGCGGTCATGTCACTAAGACCTGCGGAGGATGGAAAACCTCCACCAATTTGGATAGCTGCCATGGGTCCTAAGATGCTCAAATTGACTGCTGAATATGGTGATGGATGGATTCCAACAGACCTGAATCCCGGTGCTTACGGCGAGCGCCTGAGGGAGATTCAAAACCATAGGAAGAAGCTCGACAGAACTGGTCCTTTCACCGCTGCATTATGGAACTGGTGTATCTTGGATGAAGACCCAGCAGAATGTGAGAAAATGATGAACACTCCGCTTGCTAAGGCTTTTGCACTCCTCCATCCTGATGTCTATTGGAAGCGTCTTGGTTATGACCATCCGTTCGGAGATGATTTCCACTCATTGACAGATTATATTCCCATGGGGTATGACAGAAAGACCATATTAGATGCCATTGAAAAAGTACCACTAGAAATCATGCAGGATTTCTTCATGTATGGAGGTACAGAAACTATGATTGGACTGCTTGAGGATTTTGCGAAACAAGGACTCGAACATTGCATTATGTGGAACGCTTCAGGAATGTTCAACCTGGAGAAAGTCAAGTCTTCCTACAAGATAATGAAAGAGGTCATAGCCTATGTCAAAGGATAGGCTTGTCCTTGTAACACAAAACCAACACAAACTCAAGGAGCTAAGTCCCCTCTTCAAAAAATATGATGTAGATTTTGAAACCACTTCCATCGAGAAACATGAGATTCAGTCCGACAGCGTCGAAGAGATTGCTCGAATAGCTGCGAAAATAGCTTTTGACACTCTTCAGCGACCAGTTGTAGTGGATGATACAGGACTTTTCGTTGATTCTCTCAATGGGTTCCCTGGCCCATATGCTGCAATTGTACTCAAATCAATAGGGTATGAAGGAATTCTCAAACTTATGAAAGGTAAAACGGAACGTACATCAAAGTTCATGACAGCTGTGGGATATTGTGACGATAGAATCTTAGAATCCTTCGTTGGTTCAATGTCTGGAACTATTGCCTACGAACCTGCTGGACGAGAAGGTTTTGGATATGATCCAATCTTTGTTCCTAATGGATTTTCAAAGACATATGCTGAACTGACTCTCAAAGAAAAGGTGAGCATCTCTCATAGAACAAGGGCGTTTGAAGAGTTCTTAAAATGGTACACTTCTTCTCTTGGCAAGCCTTAAGACGGAAGAAACTGTGCTCTATGGTTGAATGATGATGTCAGTGAGTGAAGCAACCCTTAAGGCATTGAA
>JBHLQJ010000015.1:0-20523 GCA_048884945.1 Candidatus Thorarchaeota archaeon
GACTATCACTAGCTTTCTTCATTGATAGTGCCCTAGTAGGATTGAGTTCATTGTCCAGTCTAATGAGTAGTGGAAGAGGGAAAAGAACTAATATTCTCAACCTACTCACTGCTGCCAAGGATTTGTCTCTAAAGGAGTTTCGTCTTGAAAAGATGGATGATTCTGAAATTATTTCATTTGCTCATAGTTGCAGAGTTGAGAGAGCAATAGAACTCTATGAACAATGGAATAAGGACTGAACTACGCTATTTTACGCCAAGCCATGGGTGAAATGCTTGAAACGTATGGAGTGTCTTTGTACCGATCCATAAGAACCTTAGCTTGTTCAATATTCACATGATACTTTGGACGACGCATATCATGTAGATTTGGTATTCTGCGAAGGATTTTCTCGCTTAGTAATTGTTTGAGCGCAAAGCTGACTGTGCGAGGTGCCATGTCCAATTTGATACTGAGTTCTTTAGGACACATAGGACCTTCAACAATTAACATACTTAGGATTGCAAAGGTGCTTCGGGGGGTTCTTCCAGCTCGTAGTGCCACCTCTTTTATTCCTCCAGGTGCTTTTCAACATTTATTGACATACCTGAATTGAATATCTATTTACGTGAAATCATTGGGTTTGAAATCTACAAGATATGCAATATCAGGAGCTGAAAACCGAAACACCTGATGCGTTTTTGAGTCGTGGACTGAAAACATTGGCACAATTAAGAATATCAGGAAATTATATGTAAATTGCCATGGTGAACGGATTGGCAGGGATTGTGTTTTTCAAGACAACAATACTTCAGGAGATAGTTGAGTTCTACGTGAGCGAGGTTGGGATGTATGTGTGGCTAGAGCAGGAGGATTGTGTAATTCTAAGTCATGGGAATATGCTACTTGGATTCTGCAATCGGGAATCTTCAGAGGTTGACGGAATGATCACATTCTTCTATCCAACGAGGGAGGATGTTGACGCGATGTACGATTTGCTCAGTCATATCGCGATATCCGAACCCGCGGAGAATACCAAGTATGAGATATACCGGTTCTTCGCGCAAGACCCAGAAGGCAGAACATTAGAATTTCAAACCTTCCTTCATCCAATCGAACCTATAGGAGTCTAGACCTCCAACTTGTTGTGAGATTATACAACGGACAATCATAACGCAACTAACGTACTGCGCTCGACTGACCAACCAAGGTCCTTTGCTGTTTTGAAGGCTTCACTTGATTCACTGTGCTTACCAAGAATCCATAGAAGAAGTCGTAGCTTGTTCCATAAGTCAGGATTGTCTTTGTCCGCTTTGACCTCGGCACGTACGCCTTTCTCAAGTTTCTTGTATTGCTTTTTCTCCTGGCGTCTGGACTCGTCAGCCTTTCTTAATACTTCTTGAATCCGCTCGCTCAAAATTCCTATTGAATGGGTCAAAAACTCTTCAGGCCGATCGTTCATGAAGGTATTAATCGCAGATTTTGGAGTGTCTTTAACTCGCCAAAGATCTCCATTAACTAACTGTTTCTCATAATCATGTTGCATGAACTCCATCAGTGCTATCAAGTTCTTGGTCACAAGATGGTCATCACCAAGGGTCTTCTTACACCATTCCAGCTCTTGATATACAAGCTCAGACCCGACATCATAGAGAACACTTGGAGTAGCATCTAGCTTCTTCAAATCGTTCAAAAGGTCTTTAATCGTGTATAGTTTCCTCTGTGGCAATTTAGCAGCCAATGCAGTTTCACCACCAATGATGCATAGTAATTGTTACTATTCTTGATAAATTAACTCAGCGTGTAGGTCTCAATCCTATAATTGGCTCACTCACCAATTCTAAAGACATATTTCTCAATGTCGAACTTCCTTCTGAGACCATTATCGTTCATGTATCGCACTTTTCCAAAAATCTCGCGTTCCTTCCAAGCTCTGTCATGCTTCCCAAAACACCAAGCTACTCCTGCGTATCCATTAGGGTCACGACCATCAAGCTCATACCTGTCATTCAGAGTGATACAGTGAACATAAGCGTCTTCAGGAGAATCACTCCACTCGATGATTTTCTTTCCCCAGTACATTCTCATGTAGCCATGCATTTTCCCAAATTTCGTCATTTCCTTCTGTGCAGCATTCCAATAGGGATCATGAGTGTTTGCTGTTTCTAGTTCATTGAACGAGTAGGTATACTCACGAGAGTCGAGTGCATGAATATCAAGAGTTGTTTTCGCCCAATTTGGCAGACATTCAATGTTGTCATAATTCTTGTTGAAAAAGACGAAATTCATACTCAGCTCTCTTCGGATTATGAGCTCTTCTAGATAGGATTCTGATCCGGGACTATTTGCGCTCAAGATTTCAAGAGCAATTTCTAATGGAGATATTTGACCAAAGTGAAGGAATGGACTCATATTTGAAAGATGATCTTCAGCAGGATCGTTTCGCAAGGTTCCAAAGACTGCTAAATCATATTGAATGAATTTTCTTAGCATCTTTTTGGCTGAGCTTGCTCCGCCTCGGAATCGGATGTCCTGAAACTTGTTAGATTTAATCTTAAGTTTGGGTAGAGTTTCATCAATATCTGTGAAATCAATGCCATCTGTTCCGTTTTCCTCTGAGATGTTCTTGACTCTTCTTTTGCGCAGTGGAACGAGATAATCATCTAGCAACCGGTTAATTTTCGGCCTTATTGTTCCAGCAGAGAATTCTTCTTTCTGAGAAACTGTTTCAATAGGTACAATAACATTGGACTCGATTTGTATTAGGGGGCAATTAATTGACTGCGCCACTTTCTGCCGCCAAAATCTCTGGTTTCGTTGATAGTCTCGATCAACAATGACCATTGATGCTTCTTCGCTAATCTTAGGGATTATCTTTGTCGGATCTCCATGGTATACGACAAAGCCCACACCTCTCTGGTTCAGGGATTCTTTTACTTCAAACAGACCTTGAAGCAAGAATCGATAATGCGAAATGTTGGCATTGGGATAATTGTCAAGTAAACAGAAAGCTGTCAAGAGCGGCTGCTTGTACTTATTGGATTGTTCAATCGCATATTCTAGAGCATGATTGAACTCGGTTCTCTGAGATGCTTGCATCCAATAGAGGATGTACTTTCCCTTTTGAATTAGGTTACTATTCAAGTAACTCAACCGGTCTGAATGAATCAACTTAGTTTTTTATTATGAAAAAAGCCCTAATGAAGAATTAGTTTCACTAGAAAGGTAGTTGCCAAAGCATCCAAGTTGGCAGCAACTCAAACAGTCGTAGGTATAGAATAAAGACTAAGACAATTAACGAAACAACTAAAATCGCCCAGTCTTGCTTTTTAAATTTCAAAGCATTCATGTATGTTCTTTTTTCAATTGCACCAAAACCTCGAGACTCCATGCTCTCTGCAATTGATAAGGCACGTCTGATTGAAACAATTATCAAGGGTACAATAATGGGAACAATATTACGGATTCTCTTTAGTAGACTTCCTTTATCGAGCTCTACTCCTCTTGCTTTCTGTGCATCCATTATTGCATAGGCTTCTTGGCCAAGTGTGGGAACATACCTCATTGCCATGCTCAGTGCAAATGCGAATTCAAACTTGACTCTCATTTGGATTAATGCCTGTGAAAGCTCATCTGGATGAACAGTAAGAAAGAACACTGAGAAAGAGGTCATTAGTGCAACGAGTCTCAAGACGAGAGCAAGTGAATTAGAAAAGGGATTAGGTTGTGTGGAGAGTAGTGTGTTGAACACAATAATAAAAATGAGTAGAATTGAGAGACTTCTCATACTGCGGGCCCATCGACCCAAAGATTTTGCAGCACCTATAAGTGGAATAAGACAGCAGATTATGATCAGGAGAGGTATTATCGATAGAAAAAGGAGTGAAACCACTGCTAGGACAATCGACATGAAAAGCTTTGCACGGGGGTCCAGTCGGTGAACTATTGAATCCTGACGAGTATATTGAAAAATCTCAAGAAATGACAACTTATCGACCTCCTAGAATTTGCAAAAGAACTTCTTCCAAATCATCAAGCAGTGTTAATCTTTCAGGAACCTCTGGGAACATATCATGTAGACATCTGGCGGCTTCTGTTAATTGCGGCCTTGTGAGAGAACATCTCTCTAGTATCGCATTATTACTGAGAACAGAGTTTGTCGGACCATCCGCTATTATTCTACCATTAGCCATAGCGATAGTACGTGGAAAATTCTCAATCACAAATTCAATATCATGTGTAACCACAATTACAGCTTTGCCTTTCTCATTTAGACTAGCAAGCATATTGGCAAGGTTTTCCTTTTGCCGTGCATCTTGACCAATAGTTGGTTCGTCCAATGAGAGAACTCTTGGTTCCGTCGATAGGACTGAGGCAAGTGCTACTCGTTTCCGTTCACCTCCGGATAGTGTGAATGGAGACCTATCTGCAAGACTCTGAAGTCCAAGATCCGCTAATGTCTGCTTGCAACGAACTTTTGCTTCTTCTTTTGGATACCCCAAGTTCTCAAGGCTGAATAAGACTTCTCGTTCCACGCTGTCTAGGAAAAGTTGATGATCTGGGTTTTGCATAACGAGTCCTATCTGACGAGAGAGTTCTGCAACGGAGTAATGTTTTGTGTCTACACCATCTAGTATTACTCGACCTTGGTCAGGACGTAATAAGCCATTTAGATGTTTGATAAGTGTAGTTTTACCTGCACCATTACTTCCTACTATGGCAATCCTTTCACCATCATCAATCTGTAAAGATACTCCTCGTAGTGCTGTGTAAAGACCTTCATATGCAAAGTGTACATTCTCAAGGAGTATCATCTCTCGATGACCTCCTGAACAAGTGTCGCTAGCTCTACACCCGTAAGTGGTACTCGATTAAGGTTGTGTCCGCTCGCTTTCAATCTCTTGTAGAGCTGCGTTGCTTTAGGAATTCCTACACCTATCTCCTGACAAAGATCCAAGGTCAGTACGTTTCTTGGATTACCATCAGCTACTATACAACCCTGATCCATCAATATAATTCGAGAAGCGTCCTTCGAAACCAAGTCCAGTCTATGTTCAACAAGTACAACGGTCATATCGCGTTTGTTTAGGTCAGAAATCAGATTAAGAATAGATTCAGCGCTCTGAGGGTCAAGATTTGAAGTAGGCTCATCAGCAACAAGTATCTTTGGTTTAAGAGCAAGGGTTGCAGCCATCGCGACTCTTTGTTGTTCGCCTCCAGACATCTCGTGAGGGTGTTTTTCACGAAGATGCTCGAGATCAAACATATCGATTAATTCCTCAACTCGCCTACGAACCTCATCTGGCGCGACACCCAAATTCTCTGGGCCAAATGCTATCTCACGTTCAACATTAAGGGTCACTAACTGATTTTCAGGTTGTTGAAACACTAATCCTGCACTTGGAGCAAGTTCAGCAACACTATGCTCTCGGGTGTTCTTTCCATCAACAACTACATTTCCAGCAATATAGCCACGGTGAAATTGGGGAACTAGACCATTGATAGCTCTACAAAGAGTGGTTTTCCCACAACCGCTAGGACCAGTAATAACAACATATTCACCTTCATCAATAGTGAGATTTATCTTCCGGAGGGCTAGAGTGTCAGCTCCAAGATATTTGAAGCTGAAATCAATAAAATCTATCAAGGGCACCCTAAACGACCTCCGGTTTCGAATTTCCTTCATTCAAACTGGGCTTTCCTTCAACAGCCTCCTTAATGAGCTCTGCTGAATGTTCTAGTGCTTTTGCTAGGTTGGTTGTCCCATTGGCTCCAGCTGCATTTGCGTGTCCGCCACCTTGACCTTCGATAATTTGCCCGAGTGGTTCCATTACATCGGTACCTAGACTGACTCCTGTCTTTTCATAAAATTCCCTTGTACTTCGTGAACTTAGTCTTACAACGTTCTTGGAGGGACTCCCGCCAACAATGGCTACATCAGCACCCAGATCAATCAATCCACGGCATGCACTTGCTTCGAACGCATTGACCTTTGATATAGCAACAATCCACTCACCAATGATATGCACCTTCACACGCCCTCCTGCTTTTAATCGGGCGATTCTTTCAGATTTATCAGGTTTGATTAACAATGATTTGACACATTTGCTATAATCAGCCCCAGCAACAATTAGCTCTATTGCTGTTGATAGTGTCTGAAGATTGGCATACAAAAATCGGCGGGTGTCAAAAATCATGCCTGTGAGCAACAAATTGGCCGTGTTAGCATCAATTTGGATACCCAAATCAGAGAACAACCTTGCCACAATCTCACAGGTAGATGACTTATTGTCATACAATATTTGATGCTCTGCAATCAGATTAACATCAGGATTCATCTCGTGATGATCAATGACTATTGTCCTACTTGGATTAGATGGTATTTGCTGTAGCGAGGGGCCAAGTTGATATAGACTATTTGTATCCATGAGAATTAACAGGTCATGACCTGATTCTGGTGTGGTTGAAACCTTCGTTCCAGGCGCGAATATTTGCAGGACCTGATTTGACAATCGGCTAATATCATCTGCTACTAATTGTGGATTGCCATCAGGATTAAGTGCCTTGTAGAGGCGCATAAAAGAAATCATTGAACATATCGCATCAGGATCGGCATTTTGATGGCCAAGGATTAGAAGATTCTTGGAGTCTTTAAGGAGAGCTTCTAGACTCACGCCTTCTTCATCTCCAATAGTCGGTTCTCAAGCCATTCCACTCCAAAGTTCGTCGCTTCTTGCAATAAGTCATCAAGGGAGTAACCAGTATCAAACAGTTGGCTCATCTCGATCTGAACATCCAAGTCTAGCTGATTCTCTACTAATTCTAGAGTACAACTAACGAATAAAGTGTCTATACTCTTCTCAGGAATCTTCTTCAGAATGAATGCACTGATTTGTGTTTCGCAATCCTCGGCTAGCTGCATGATGACTTCCTCAGACATTTCAGGAAGTCCAATGGACAATGTGGGGCTCATCTCTCTCACTGAAGGCGCAAATTACGTTTAGAAAGTTCAAGTTGAACCTTGTTCTCAAGTTCGGTGAGTTCTGGCGTGAGACTTTTGAGTTTTGTTTCAGCTTGCTTTATGCTTCTCTCAAGCCCTTTTGTTTCAGTTTCGAGCTCATCAACCATTGTAGGTTTTTCAACTCTAAACATAACTTGTCCCACAGCTTTGTAGGTGATGGTGTCATCAGGTTGTTTACTAAGATTTTCAAGTGTTTCATTCAATTGCTTCACACGTTCTTTGTAAGTTTCAACCATGTTAGTAAATGCTTCATGCTGACGTTTCAGATTGTACAGCTTGCGAATATTAGAATCCAATTCTGGAGGTATATTTTGTGCCATAGTTCAAGCTCTCCTGTCTTTACAAAATGCTCCTTTCAGACTGCGCCTTATGAGTTGTGACTTAAGCGTTTTGATTGGTCTGTGTCAGTCAACTTGAGCGATTGATTTGGTACATGCAGAAACCCATGCAATATACGAATTCATTGCTGCACGTAGTGCAGTAATATCTCCAGCTTCGATCTCTATAATTAGAACTGTTTCTTGCACAGACACGCGAGTTGTTGCTCTTTCAGACGGACTTGACCGAGTTTCTGGATTGAGAGCAGCGAGAAGTATCTCTGCAGTTTCTTTGGAATCGAGAGGAATCTCTATAATTGATTTTCCACTAACAATGCTTGGACACACTCTACTCGTTCCTCCTAATTGATGTCACTCTAATTCTAGGACCAATTTCGATTCTATTTGTTGAGTGATAATGTGTCCAAAGAATCTTTCCAGACGGATGATCT
The DNA here is from genome assembly GCA_048884945.1 of Candidatus Thorarchaeota archaeon. GTDB lineage: Archaea > Asgardarchaeota > Thorarchaeia > Thorarchaeales > Thorarchaeaceae > SMTZ1-45. The sequence continues at coordinate 7,770 of JBHLQJ010000015.1, forward strand.
TCTAACCAAATCAACGACCAGTTTTCTTCTACCTGCGCATCTTTGATGTTCTCTACTTCAAACACTACAATATCGAGATATGAAGCTAATATCTCCCCTAATTCTCTTGTTTTATGGCTGCTACCAGATTTCATAAAGATTCCAGCTGTACCTAGCAAGCGTATTCTCTTAGTCGGATTCACTTCCCGTCTGAGCTTTGCACTTTCAATCTTCATTGAAACAAGCTCTTCGCCTGTTGACGAGGTGAATAATAGAACACTGGGATTTCCCTTCCACATCGAAATGACTAAAGCTGCTTTGGCACCGGATTGTCTCACGCGAGCTGCAAGCTCTGTTAGACCCATTCCACCTCGGTTAAATCGTTCTGTACCAGGTAGAACTGTCCATAAATCACGAGCAAAAGAACGCACTCGATTGGATGTCTTCCTAGAGGTAGTAATAATTAAGGACAAGATAATTCGGCCTGAATTTACTCTTCTTTTTCATCGCCAGTGATGGTTTCCGCATCGATTGCAGTGTCATCTCTCTCTACATTGGGTAAGAAATCGACCACATCTTCGATGTCTTCATCATCACGAAGTGCAAGAAAATCACCTGAAACTCTCTGAGCAATGGCTCGTCTAGCCGCTTTGCCAGCTTCAGTGAATGGAACATATGCACCACCAGCAAACAGAAGGTTGCATTTACTGCACTCCCAGAGACCTACAGCTTTTCGTTTGAGTGCTTTTGTAGCGCATGATGGACAACGTGTTGGTTCTTTCCTTTTGTTGTCTATATCAAGGGTTCGACGACGCAGTTTTGCACCGTACCTTGATCCATATCTTCCTGTGCTACCAACCTTCTTGGTTCGTGCCATTTTCTGATTTCCTTCTGATGTCTGTTTCACTCTCAAATGAAGAGTGTGTAGGCTGCTGGAACCTATGAGTCGCCCAGCAGTTTTTCTTATTAGGCTATCTATTGGTAAGCAGAGAATAGATGGTCAGGATGATTGTCCAACCATCTAATTTTCCACTACGCTACTGACTTTACAGCATCATCAATTAGTTTGTGGATGTCCTTGTTTACTTCTTGAGCCATGTCCATAGCTTGATCTATGAGCTCAAGCGACAGTGGACCTGAACCACCACCCTTCTGAAGAGCTGTGAAGTTATTATTCCTATCAACTGCCATGGTAAGTCTGCAATCCTGTACGAACTCTTCTTTCAGTATTGTGTCTAGAACTAGAAAGTCGTCAATCTTTGCAATTGTATGTTCTACTGCAACATTGTTGATTGGAAGAGATAGCAGCTTACCTGTTTCAACAAGTTTACCATCTTCGATTTTCATCTCAGGGTATTTTGTTGTTAACAGGGCGGCATTGACAGCGATTGATGAAGCATCAATAAGATTACCATCATATTCTATTGGGTACAAATCTGCAAATACCATGTACGCTTTCTTGCCTTCCTCTATGACCAGCATCTTAGCATCCACCATTTCAGACTCACGTACACCTCTATCAACGACTCGAGCAAGCTCAATAGCATCCTCTTTTGGTGGACCAAGCTCAAAGAGTGGTGATGCAATAGGAGACATCTCGGCAGTGACCATAGTGACTCCCTCGTCAGGAGAGTCTGAATAGGGCTCTCCAACTAGAACTTTCACTCCAGCAACTACACTCGTGTCACCGAGTTTGACAAGGGCTGAACCTTCCGCTTTAGCAGGCACAACATTGACTTCAAGTTCGATTGGTCTGTATTCGTTGAATGCTCTGCCATCAATTCGTTCACCTTTCCGAAGAAGGTCTGAAATGAACTCACGGTCAATATGACTGATTGTTTGAGTACTAAAATCACCCATTCTACTCATCCTCCGTTAATTCAGCTTCTCCAAGATCTGTTTCCAAATCATCATCAAAGTCTTCATCTTCGTCGTCATCTTCGTCATCATCACCATCATCAGGTGACTTCTTGACATATGCTCGTCGAAGAGCTTCCTTTTGTAGTTCATGAAGATACTTGCAGGCGTTTATTCCGAGCTGCAAAGCCTCTTGCAATTCTTCACGTGTAAACATGCCATCTTGCTGTAAGAGTGTGAGTTCTTCCGTGTTTGGAATGATAGCCATGGGCACGTCACCCTGACCATACTTGTCTTCCTCATCGCCAAGGTCAACAACTAATTGACCATCAGCTTTTCCAACAGCTACAGCTGGTATTAAGCTCCTCATTGGAATTCCTGCATCAGCTAGTGCCAATGAGGCAGCATTGATTGCAGCACAACGAGTACCGCCATCAGCTTGAATCACTTGAATGAAAACGTCTACAACAGCTTTTGGGAACTCCTCTAGAAATAGTGCTGGTTTCAAAGCATTAGCAATTACCATTGAGATTTCTTTCTCTCTTCGAGATGGAGCAGGTCTTTTTCTGTCTGGAACAGAAAATGTAGCCATTCTATATTCAACTCGGAGATGTGCTCTATCATTTAGTGTCAAATGTCTTGGATGAAGCTCTCTAGGACCATAGACACCAGCGATAATGTATGTCTTTCCTTGACGGATTGATGCTGAGCCATCAGCTTGTTTTAATACTCCTACCTTAAGCTCAACAGGTCGCAGTTCGTCAGGTCTTCGACCATCTACTCTTAAGCCCTCAGGACTAATCAAAAAGTCGGGCTTTGTTTCGGGACTCATTTTTTACTCACCTTCTTGGTTTTTTTCTCATCATCTTTTTCTTTTGTTTCAGCCTCAGCTTCTAGCTCTATTGCTTCGTCTTCGGGTTCTACTACAACTTCAGACTCAAATTCAGTTTCCAGCTCCTCGTTTGGTTCAAAATCAACCTCGTCAGGCATATCCTCGAGAGCTTCCTCAACTTCAGAGTCATTTTCAAGATTACTAGCTTCTTCTGATTCAATCGCAACCTCCAACTTGCCATCCGCTTTGATTTGTGTCATCTCTTCTGCAAGCATCGCACTTACCCTATCTGTGAGCTTCGAGGTATGTGCTTGAGCTTCAATGGTCTTGAAGGCTTTAATAGCAAGTCGAAGAACTTCTGTAGTGGGAGCACGAATCCAAATTCGTCCATTCTGACCCACCATAGTTTGGATATTCAAGTGATCTTTGATCATGTTGATCATAGATCCTCTTCTCCCAATTATCCGTGGGATTTTAGCAGGACTTACATCTAGAATCATCCCTCCTTGAAGTACCCTTAAGCCACGTCCTTTCATACCAAGAAATGGACCACTCACCCTGTCAAAAGCTATGACTTCAGCTGCAATTACATCTCCAATATCCATGTACTCGGAGATGTCCTCAGAGTAAGGTCGCCTTAACGCATTGTTTGCGTGAATGGATGCACCATATGGACCACCTATGTCGACTTTCCAATTATTGCCTGCTACTAGAGTTATTGTACCAATTACCAAATCTCCTTCCTTGGGGATGTATGCGCCTTCAAGAGCAACCACTTTCACAGTGTTTCCTCTCAATTCTGCTAGTCCCACGAGTGAGGAGAAAATCTTGCCATCCTCGCCATATGTGCCAAAGGAGGCTCTATACCTGCCTTCTGCAAGCAATTGGCCAGGGACAACTACTTCTCTTTTCTGGAAATATACTGCCAATGATTTATTCCCTCATTCTATTATGATTATAATTTTCAATTGTTTATCCTTCATTCATGCTCATCTGACGACTTCAATCCGAATCTGCCCTTTCGTCAGTTTATTGAGCTCATCATAGAGTTCTTGCCTTTTCTGTGCAGGAATCTCCACGAGGCCGGTCCATGATCCATCCTGTCCCCATGATTGAGATTTGATCACACCCGCATTTGCAACCATGTTGTACCCTTTGCCCGAGAAAGATGCAGGTAACGTGACCTGTAGTTTTACACTTTCAAAGGATATAGGAATGATTACACGAAGTGCCTTCACAATATTTGGAATCTGTTCATCCACACTGATGAAAGGATCAACGCGTACTTTCGCTTCCAGCATGGCTTGTCTAATTCTATCAGGGGGATGAGGATGACCAGTCTGAGGATTCATTGCACGTTTTGCGATGTGATCAATTATTGTTTCAGTCTTCTCTTCTATTAGCTGGTCTCTTTGCTCATGTGTTAGTCTGAATTCCCCTTGTTTAATAATCTCTGGGGCAATATCAAAGATTTCGTTTGACCCAAACGCATCTTTTACGAGGGTTTCTGTTGCATGTTCTCCTCGTTTTGCATCCTCATAGATATGATATGATTTTAGAATATCTTCGAGAGGAATATCCTCACCGCGTCTGTAATCAAATGCAAGATTCGGATCTACTAACAGCTCGAAGCGAAGATGACCTTTTTGCAGTCCAACAACAACTGCATCAAGATCAACCCATTTGTCTCCAGTCTTCCTGCCTGATCCTCCACGCATCATTTGTTGGTCAACTCTTAGGTTTTCTTGGGCTTTGTAGGTTGAAGGAGTGTTTTAATCTCGGAGCTCGAGAGTTTCTCAAATTTCTTTGTCTTCACTGGAATCTTGGCAATCTCAACATTTTCTTCAGTCAAGCTTTTCTCACCGGTTTCTCGAAGTGCGCCTATTGCAAGTTCAATAGCATCATTTAGGCTCATTTTCCGATTGTATCTTTTTTCAAGATATTCACCAGCAGTAGTAGCTCCTCGTCCAATGATTGAGGCTAAAAAGCCCCAATACGTACCTACAGGGTCTGTGACGAACAGTTTTGGCATTCCATCGTGATCGACTGATCCGATTATCATAGCTACGCCATATGGTCTGGCACCACCACCCTGAGTAAACTGAGCTTTCAAGTCACAGATATGTTCAGCTAGAACTTCAGCTGGCACTGCCTCTTCAAATGTCAACCAATATGATTGTGCTCTGACTCTTGCCTCTGCGATAAGCTTTCGAGCATCAGCCATCAAACCGGACGTAGCCACCCCAACGTGTTCATCTACCATTGATATTTTTTCAACACTTTCAGGTTCTTGTAGAGGCTGTATTTTTTTCTCAGCGAGTATGACAATTCCTTCATCTACAAGAATACCTATCGATGTGGCTCCCTGTTCAACTGCTTTTTTTGCATACTCAGCAGCAAATATTCGTCCATCAGGGCTGAATATACTGGTACTCATATCATAACCAGCGCCAGAGATTCCAAACACAGTATTTTCCTCCAAGAAGTACCCAGAACACAAAGGAAGTCGGAACTTTTTGAAAAGTATCCAATCCAACAATTCCAATGAGTTGTGGTAACTTCTTTGCTACAAGCCCTAGGCTTTCTAGCCACTAGACTCTAATTCGAAGACCAAGACCTACACTCATAAAGCTTCTGGTGCATCTGTTTATTTGGATGCTAGGTAACGTTAGTCTTGGAGAAGATAAAGATACACTACAAAACCAAGGGACAGAACCAGTGTTGCAGCACCGACGAAGAGGCCAAACATAGCTGATGCCATAACTGTTATGAAGATGAGGAGGACTATGATTTCAGTCCATCCAACCCTAATGTTTGTTAGTGCGAGTTTCAGATTAATGATGGTTACTGAAAGGAAGATAAAGGTCATTAGCATTATCAGAACTTCAAGGAGAACCGTAACTGCGGGATTCATTTCGTTTATTGCGCCGACAGGGCTTGTAGCAATTATTTCTGGCGAAGACCATGCCCAGAAAGCTAATCCCAAGGTGATAAACACTGCAGTGAGAAGGATTGTAATAATAGTTGAACGTATCATTTCACTTCTTTCGGGGATTTCATCACTCACTGTTCTTCACACCGACCTTAGAACCCGAGGATTTACGTTTCACTCTTAAACATACCGACGGATTCAACGTTGTATAAGTCCTCAAAGACCAGCAGGAGAAATCAATGATGATGATTGTGCTCACTATCTTGATTAACAGATAATGATTCTTTAAAGATACTAGGTAGTTCTTCAGGTTGAGACTTCATTTCAGACATTTCGACAGATACTCTTCCTCGAACGCGTTTTATTTGGAGCGCTAATAGATAGCTAAATGCTGCGAGGATACCTGCAATAGCACTTGGTGAAACATAAACAATGAACGATGCAGATATTCCTACAAGTTCTGCGACAAGAGCAATGATGAACACAGAAAAGATCACTCCACGGACCGATCTAACTAGCTCATTTGAAGCAGCAGCAGGAGCTACCATTATCGCATAGACAAGTATTGCGCCTACAGCTTTGGTAGCAAGGGCGATGGCAAGAGCTGAAACAATTAGCATCAGGTAATGATAGGCTCTTGCATTCATTCCGTGCGCAACGGAGCCCTCCATATCAACACTGACATAAACGAACTCTTTGTTGAACATCAAAGTGATGAATCCTAGAAGAACCGAAGTGCCTGCCAACATGATTACATCAAGATTGTTAAGAAGTAGAATATCTCCAATGAGATATCCCCATATCTGAGGAACTCTATAGGGCGGGATGTAATACATCAGAAAGACTGCAAGGCTCATTGAGAGCGCAAAAGAAACGCCAACTGCAACCTCCATTTTTTGAGTTATTCCTGATTCCCCAGCATATCCTGTGAAGATTGCTACTAATATACTGAATAATAGTGCTCCAAGTATTGGATCGAACCAAGGAACAAGACCAGAGTCCTGCAAGAAGATTCCCAGAGCGGTTCCACCAAGAGCAGCATGAGCCACGCCAGACGCCATAAATGAGAGTCCCCGAAAGACAAGAAATGTTCCACTGGCTGCTGCAACAATAGCAACTAGTACTGCGGCAATAATGGCTCTTTGAAGAAAAGGACTTTCAAGAATCAACTGGATTATATCAATCATGACGATCAATTCCTGAATCCTTCGTCATGCAATAACGATGTCCAGCATACTCTACGATTCTTGCTGTCGGACCATAGACTTTCTTCATCAGTTCAGGGTCCATCACGCTGCAAGGTTCACCAATCCCAACAATAGTGTTCTTCAGAAGTAAAACTTCATGGACAAGAGTATGGATTGGGTTGAGATCATGTGTGACCATGATTATACTGACATCGTGTTCTTTGTGATATTTACCTAGAGCTTTAACAATAAGATCTTGGCTCTCTGTGTCAGTACCTGCTAATGGTTCATCAAGTACTAGAATAGAGCCTTCACCAGCAAGCGCTCTTGCTACTAGGACTCTTTGTCTTTGGCCGCCAGAAAGCTCTGGAAAAGGGCGATTCCACAAGTCAGCCATATCGACCTGTTCCAAAGCCTCTCTGGCTATCTTAGTGTCTTTTGAAGAAGCGATTCGTGGAGGTAATTTCTTGAGAAGACGACCCATCAGGACAATGTCTTTCACTTTCATGGGCACTGAAAGCTCTATACGGTCCCTTTGAGGTACATAGCGTACCATTTTTCGAATCTTTCCAGACTTCTTAACGGAGTCGTAGCCACTGACTGTGATATGCCCCTTGAAAGGTTTGAGGAGTCCTAGAAAGGTCTTGACTAAAGTGGATTTTCCTGAACCATTGGGTCCAATAATGGCCATGAAACTTGGGGATTTTATCTTAAAGGAAACATCGTGAAGAGCAAGTTCACCATTAGGGTACCGAACTGCGAGATCCTGAGCTTCAAGAAGAGGAACTTCGGTCATGATGATTTTCCTCCAATCATGCTAACTATAACCTTCAGAACTTTCTTTTGTGCATGAAGTTTCTTGAGAAAACTGCGTACAATTTCCGCAGTTGCAGTGACAATCATTACTTCAACACAACTGCCATCACTGGTATGTGAGTGAATAGTCGCCGTAATATTGTCCTTAAACTCATGTTGAACTGCACTGATTTTGTGACCTCGTCCTTTCTTATGATAGAGTACCGAAAAGACTGCAGTTACCACTCCCTCTGCACTCTCAATATTTCGATACTCCGATAACAGTGTCTTGAGCGCGTGACGGACTACATCTGACCGATTTGAGAATTCGCCCTCTCTTAGTAGAAATTCTAGTTCCTCAAGATCAGACTTTGTCATCGAAATAGAGATGGGTTCAAACGACATTTTCAACACCTAGAGCAACCCAATAATTAGTAACAATTTCATAATTGTTATTAAGGATTTGGCTAAATGATGCTCTGGAGAATTCGTGGTGATTCAAAAGAGAGTGTCCTTAATACCACTGATGTTGTTGCTATTACCTCTCGTAATGAGTGGAATGACTATTGAAGTGCATGCACAAATTCCGACAAGAAGTATAGCTGTTTCAGTATCCTCTCTTGCAGGTATAGTTCAAGAGGTGGCGGGTTCGCAGTATAACACCGAAGTTCTCTGGAAACAAGAATCAGACCCTCATGCATTCGTTGCTGATCCAGAGATGCTTGCTATTGCTGAGGATGCGGATTTACTTGTTTTCACAGGACATCTTGGTTGGGAGAAGGATATAGCCAATCAGACCTCAAAACCATTCATCACATTTCACGATATTGATGCGTTGGAGAATTACGACGAATATGGGGCAGAATTTTCACCAATGCCAGGAGGAGGAGTTCAAGAAGATGGGGACCATGATCATGAAGGAAATCCACACGGATTCTGGTTGTTACCAAAGAATGCGATAGCGATTGCCAATGCTACCCGTTGGGCATTGACTACTCTTAACACCACAATGGCATCTGAATGGGATTTGAATTTTGCAGCATTTGTAGATAAGATGCAAGAATTAGAAGATTCGATTGGTTCTCTAAATGACATCCACAGTTTTTCAGAGATGCATGCAGTTGTCGTTTCTCCAGCTGAAGCTTATGTTGCAGAAACATTTGGGATCATCTGTGATGCAGTTCTTCAAGTTGAGCAAATTACAATCTCAGGTCCGAGATTATTGGAAGTCCAAGAAGCAATTCGAAATGGCAGTATCAATCTTATCATTGGTTCTGATATTGCCCGGCTTCAAGCTGGTGGTGAATTTGCCTATCAACTTCAGGCAGACTATGGTGGCATCCTGATATGGTGGAAGACTGTATTTTATACTGAACCGGATTACTTCTGGATGATGAATTATAACCTCGGAGCTCTTGTGTCGGGCTTAGAAGGGCGATCAGGAGGTTCTGGAGATAATACGATTAACATTGGACTAGTTGCATTATCAAGTATTCTTGGAATTCTTTTCATCATTGAATCAGGACTTCTGATATTGCGCGCTCGAGCTGAGTAGAGAAGTAGGATTATTGAACCTTTGTTCCAAGTCGCATGTTGTATACAATTAATTCTAATTCCGTCAGTTCGTCTTGGAGTTTCTTATACTTGGCTTCAAACTCATCAACACCAATGATTCCAGCTTTCTTATCCATCACAATTTGTTTCAGTGCCTTTTGACGGTCGTGAATCTCCGTTTTCACCCGTTCCCATTTCTCTCTGTTTGAAGAGATTGAGTCGCCCCAGCTCTTACTACCACCTGCGTCTTTATCGAGCTTTTGAACAATATCGTCTAATGACTTCTTGATTGCTTCTGGTTTGCTGGATTTTTCAGATTCACGCTTACTCAAAGCTGTCACCGCATGGGGTTCATTAACGTGTAGACGATATATGCCTTCAGATTGCACAATAAACCGTTATCCCAAGATGAACGGAAGGGCTGGAATGAGTGGTAATAATAGAAGTGTGCCAACTGTGACAGTAGTCGCGGCAATTTCAACATCTAAGTTGAATCCAGAAGCGTAGACAACAGTTAGCACAGCAGGAGGCATTAGGGACTCCAAAATGAGCACTTGAATAGGCACTTGTGAAAGGGTTGAAATCAAGATGAAGGGGAGGATAATCAGAGGTATGATTAGCTGACGTATCACGATAACATTTAGGGCGGTACGAATATCCCACAAAGAGAATCGAACTCCCACTCCCAAGCCAACTGAAACTAGTGCGAGATATGTTGTGAGTGGTGAATTGTAAGATAGTATTAAAGCAACATCAGCCGGTAGCTGGATATTGAGCCCCACAAGCACAAGAGTCAGTATTATGGCTAGAAATGGTGGAAAAGTAGCCGCATCTCTCGCCACCTTCTTCCAGCCTGCATCCTCTCCTCCGAAAGTAGCTCCCATAATAGAACCGAGTGTGACAAAGAGGGTCATCTGCGTGAGCGAGCACATAATCACAAAAGGTACTGCAGTTGAGCCTATGAACATAAGAACAAGGGGAAGAGGTATGAAAAGAGCGTTATTGAAGGTGGAACAAATGAAAAGGGAGCCTTTAGTCTGATTTGCAATATCGGATCTTCGAAGTCTGAGATAAATCATCACGGGTCCGAGAAGATGAATTGCAACGACGATCAACAAGAAAATTGGTATTTCTACCAATGAGGTGAAACTTGATGTAAGAAAGGTATAGATGATAAGAATTGGTAGTAGGACATTGATCAGCAGGGAGTTAAGATACTTGTTGATGGTTTTTCCATTATTCGATGTGCGTGAAATCAGATAGCCTAATAGAATGAAACCATAGAAGAGTAAAATCTGAGAGAATAGGATGTTGATTGATTGGATTGCATTCACCACCGATTTCTGGCGCTTCAAGACTTGCGGAATAAGGATGTTGGACTGCGTATTATAGTCCGGATAACTCCAATTTCTCAAGTGCTATTTTAGAAGGACGACCGGTTTTCCTGTCCCACTTTCTATAGTTATAGTATTCCTCTAGTTGAGATTCAACATCTGGGACAAAATCATCTGTGACACTCTTAGCGTGAGGTATTAGTAATGGTTTTGGTAATTTTTCGTCTTGCGTCTTCAAACCGCATTTGAGATTAAAGAGTCGTTTCATGGTTACTGCGCGAGCACCAATTTTCAAGACGTCTTCGAGCTGGTAGGAGGATCCAAGTGCCATGTTCAATAGTTCAATGATTGTTTCTGGTGGAACAATGGCAAAATGACACATTATCACACTGTCAAAGAACGCTCTGTAGTCTTGGGCTCTTGCTGCAATCTCTCCCTTCTGTTCATTCTCAAGTCGGTCCCCACTAAGAATGCCAAGTTTTCTCACATCAGCGCCCATGTCAATACTATACATATCACCCTCCATATGTGAAGCTCCTCTAGAAGCAACTGTGTAGACTGTTGCCATTCCTGAGAACGCCCGAGGATCATGATTTGGAATCTCAAGTCCTCTTACATGAAGCACAATATCTTCAGCTGAGTTCTTTTTCCCAACTGAGAGTGAACCTTCAGCAAACAAGTCACCAATGCCCTCGCGTTTGGCAATAGCATTGATAGTTTCAATGACTTGATCAGAATCACCCCAAGTGAGCCCATAGTCAGCTTTTCCGATGTCACACAGTTGAGTCGCGAATGCAATGGTACTTCCACAACTGATTGTATCCATTCCATATTGATTGCATAGATTGTTCATGAGTGCGATTTTCCTCAAATCGGGTATCAACAGATTTGAACCAAATGCTGCAACTGTCTGAAACTCAGGACCTCCTATGTCATCTAATTCATACTCTGGAATCGATACTCTTCTTCCACAACCTATTGGACATGAATAGCACGCACTTCGTCCAATGAGAATATCTTCCATTGATTTCGCGTTAATTAGGTCCGCGTCATCAAACTCAATCTCTTGGAAATACTTGATTGGCATATCATTAAACATCATGCCGATGTCCACATACATGACTGTTCCTTGGTCGCTGAGCATTGACATTGCTTCACCAAGTATCTTTCTTGATGAATTCGCACATTCACGAAACTCATCAGGAGCGTGGATTGGCACCTTTGCTTTGCCGCCAACTGCTATGGCCTTGAGCTTCTTTGATCCCATTACTGCACCAAGACCGCATCGTGCGGATACTCGCTCGTCTGTAACGATGCTCGCAAATTTGACAAGGTTCTCACCTGCAGGTCCAATGCAGCAGACTTGGACTCGACCAAGCTCGTCCTTCAGAACCTTCTGCGTCGGACCTGTCATCTCACCCCACAAATCTTTCGCAGAAATCAGCGATGCTTTTCCATCATCAATGTGTAATGTCACCGGGCTTTCTGCTCGACCTTTAATCAGAAGACCATCAAACCCAGAGAACTTTAGAAAAGCCCCAAAGTGTCCACCAACATGGGACTCGCCCCAGAGATTTGTTATTGGTGATTTTCCGCATACAACATGACGCCCTGTACATGGAGCAAGTGTTCCCGTCAATGGGCCTGTCATGAAGAGGAGTATATTGTCTGGACTTAGGGGGTCAGCATGTGGGTCAAGATGCTCGTAGAGAAAACGTGCGGCGTATCCACTTCCACCAAGGAACTTGGCTGTTATTGATGCATCTGTTTCAAGGGTATGAGTTTCTCCATTCGAGAGGTCTGCAACTAGTATTCGACCCATGAATCCGGTCATCGCAATGCCCTCAGAACTCGTGCATCATCTCCCAGATGTCTTGCTCATCCTCAACAACATCCTCTGGGAGCTCTACAGGTTTTCCTGCTTGTTTGGCGGTCATGTAGATTTTACAGGCACGTTCTAAAAGAATGGAAAGAAATAATGCATCCTTCAGGGTCTTTGCGCAAGATACTGCCCCATGATTAGCTATGAGTGCCGCGCTTCGGTCCTGGAGAACCTCAACAACATTCTTTCCTAGATCTTTAGTGCCAGGCATTGCATACTTACTTACTCGTATCCCAGCCCCCAGTTTAGGTACTAGTTCATCGAGTATAGGTGGCAGGGGTTCGTGCAGAATTGCCATAGCTGATGCATATAGGCTATGGGTGTGTACAATAGCTAGAACATCACTACGGTTTTGATATATCTCAAGATGCATTGGTTTTTCGATACTTGGATTCCTTGTTC
>JBHLQJ010000016.1:0-20231 GCA_048884945.1 Candidatus Thorarchaeota archaeon
CAAGCGAGAGGTGGAAAAGCTAATTCGGAATTACTAAAGGAGTTGGCGAAATCTCTCCGGATATCTACTAGTGATATGAATAGCCTCTGAAGTAACCTCAGAAACGAGTTTTTTTTCTTTTGAATTGGGACGAACAATAGCTCTTAGGAATGTTCCCTTTTCAGTTTCCCAAATCGCGTCAACCATGTAGGCAAGAACGCGTGTGAGCATATGAGTCTGTTTAATATCTCTCATAAAGGCTATCAAGGATTTGTTTATTTGGAGTGGCTACTTCGAGTTTTTATAGGCCGTATATTTACGGGGTGAATTACGATGAGCGATCCAGTAATGGATGCATATACGCAAGCATACAGCAGTTCGGGAAATATGGTCCAAGCCTTTGGGGTGATATCGGAGTCTGGTCAAGTCCTTTGGCAGAGTAACAACTGGGACTTGACAGGAGATGCGAGAAACCTTATTTCTGCAGTAAAGTCACGAGCAGCTAGTGTAGTTCAAAATCAAGTGAAGTATTCAACAATGCGCTCTACTCCTGAGAGTCTCGTTGCTCGTAATGTCCAAGGAAACGGAATTCTGATATTGACCAAAGTCGATGCAGCAAGCGATAGATGGGTTGTAGCATGGGCTGATGCTCAAGCTCAGCCAGATGGTGTTTATGTAGATGTAGATCGTGCGGCAAAGACGCTCAGAGGCAAGATCTAGCAATCTCTAGGAAAAATTGCATCTGGGGGAAAACTTCAACATAGCTCTCCCCTCATACAAATCAATGTTTACATGGTGGTCTTATTTTGGCATTAGTGATTGGGAATGAATGGAATCTGCTCTTTGCTAATAATCCAAAAATCCATGCATTTGCAGTTTCTAAAGATGGATTAATCATTTGGCAGACTGATAACTGGAATCTAGTAGATGACATAGATGGAATCATGAAGAATGTTGAAAAAGACTCATCAAAGATCTCCGCAGGCGGAGTCACATACAAACGAGTCACATCTTCTAAAGACTCATACATAGCTACTGCTGAAGAAAAAAAGGGTCACATCATTCTTGTGAGAATCGAAAATAACAGTTGGGCAATTGCATTTGCAGCTCCTTCATCTGTTCCTGAACTCACAACAATTGATGTTAGGAAAACAGCTATAAAATTGAAAAGCCGCATATAGCACATCATGGTTTTCTGCTATTATCGACTCTAATCATTAGGAAAGAGAATTTCCCTGATTCGATTGATGATGTCCATATACTCCTTTGAACCTACAGAATAGTAATCGAGTAGCATCTCATACATTGAAAGAGTTTCTTTTGTAGCAATGTCGAGATTAACCATATTGGCAATCTTTGTTCTCCAGGTATGCTGCATTTTTGCTCTTTTAACACTCAGCTCTATCAATTCTTCTCGTTGTTCTTTTGGTATCTTTAGATTGAAGGTCTCAAGCATTTTGTCAGTGAAGCCTTCGAGCTTCTCTCGAATTCGTTTTTCCTCAGTCCCCCACGCACCAGTTGTCAACATGAATCCCCTTGCAGTTCTACGATAGTAATCTGTGCTGCGCTTACCTTTAGTGACTATGCCATACTTGATGACATATCCATACTCAATTAACTTTGGCAAATGATGATAGACCTGATTTTTGGTTATCTCTTCACCCTGAATGCAACATTCAGGTGACTGCTTCACAATCTCTACAACTGATAATACATCACGTCGGACGATCTTTTGTCGAATTATTGTATCGCCAGTTTCCTTGTCCACAGTTTTAGTAGTTAGCGTATCTTCAACACCTTTCCTTAGGGTCTGTAGAATATTATAACGGACTGGTTCATCAAGAACTTCAGCCACTTCCTCGTTCGTCACAAAAACAATTTCTCTCTGGGACTCTTTCCCTTCTTTCGTTAAGACAATTCCTTCGAGGCTATCTGAGATTTCCGTTGTTGTATAGTCGTCGCTCATATTTGTGTTCACCAATGCAATTTTTGACCCGCCGATTCATCAAGCGATCGAACCGTCTTGGAATCGCCCGTGTTCTTTTTTTGCAGATTTCGCCAACCAAAACCCGCCAGAAGCATTACAAAGTGCTTCAAATTTATATTCTCTAGGACAAACTAATTATTTAAATATGCTGGTGATGGTAAACTATTCAAGAATGAAAAGTTTGTAAATACTATTTTTTTAATCTATCTATAAATAGATAGTATATCAAATAAACTTAAAAAAATGAAACAGTTGGTGTAGCAAACCTTATATACAATTATGGTTTGCATATTCAAGTGAGAAACAATGCATCGCATGAGCCTTGTCTGGAATAATTCTGAGAAATTGAACAACAAGATTGCGAAGGTTTACACAACTGACGCAATCGGGTACGCATACACATTCAGGAGGTAAAGTATCATGGAATTAGATAGGACAATCAAACGAAAGTGTGAGCAGAAACAACAGATCTCTACTTACGCCATCACACATGCATACACATACAGGTAGATTACCATGTCAAATTCCAATGCAACAAACGGCTCTAATCTCGCTGAGGAGAGCCATTCAACTAGTGCTTCAAAGAAACGCAATATAACAGTTGAAGATGTGCTCTTGTGGGAAGCCACCTGAGCACTTTTTATTCTCCTAGCTATATTTCAAATTTAATTCTCTCAATCTTCATCTTCCAAACATTGTATTTATTGTCAATTCTCGTACATTCAAAGGCAAAATAGCAGATAACCTTATGATTGGTTCAGGTTAATAATGCTCATTGCTTGTCTTAGGTCACGTTTTCATTTTAACGACAAGGTGCTATTTCCTGAAGACAACCTGATAGAATGTTTCATTCATCACATATATGACTTCGACATCTCTTGCTTGGTCTGGGATATGTTGAAGGGGGGGTTTGGCTGCAAAGAGAGTATTAGCTTTCATGATTGCTTTTCCCTCTTCGCTCATTCTTTTCTTTGGAGATAATCCTTCATCAATCACAATGATGAGCCCTCCTGATTTAGTAATCCTCAACATCTCATTCAGCGATTTTGTGATGTCTGAAAATGTGTTGATTCCTCCTGAGTGGATAACGATGTCGAAGAAAGATGTCTGATACGGAAGATTATACACACTTCCATGTGTAAGATTAACAGATAGTTTGTTCTCAAAAAACTTAGTTTTGGAAACGGTCAACATCCCGGTCGAGAGATCCATCCCATGAAGGTTGAACCTACCCATCTCATTCCTGAACTGATTATACAATGCAATGAAGTTAGATCCTGTCCCTATACTTACATCTATGATTCTTACTGGGCCTTCAATGGGTATGAATTGCGAGATGTTCCCACGTTCTTTCATCATGTCGATGCCGAGCCACTCATCATATTGCTTTACAAGTTCATCATAATTCTCTGCCATCTGATTGTATTCTGCAATCCACTTTGCGTCGTGATTAGTTATGCTAGGATGCACAAGAGATGGAATGCCCTCTATTATAGGCCACATATGCCCTTTCTCACACACAATCTCTCCAGTTTCTATCTCTCCAGATGAGGAAAAACTGCTTACTAGACTTAGTTTCTTTCCACATTTTGGACATCGTAGGGCTGCGAGATGAGGTTCATTCACATTCATGCTACTCCTATCACTAAAGCTTGTTGTCGACTAAAATATCAATCGAATTGAAATATTAAAGTCATAGGATAGGTTGACCTAGAACATTTCTTTCTGGATTATCGCCTCTACACTTGAAATGACCGTCTTCACGACTTGCCATTGAATCAACACCACAAGTCGACTTCGGATGTGCAACGCCCATGGTTGTGTGGAGTCATCTCCGGGCAGAAAGACTCCTATACTCTCTCGTCCATCGATGTTCATAATCAGCATTCGTGTAGGCTCCCACTCCTCTTCAGATAATTGAGGTGCTTGGAAGACCTCTTTGAAACTCTCCATTAGTAGGTCTTTACTAGGCATGGCAATATTCACGGTGAGGTAGTGTTCGAGCCCAGGAATTTCCTTGGAGCCTGGTGTGGTTGTGATTAGCTCAATTCTAACATCTCGACTTTTTGCTGAACTAAAAGCTCCTCTGAGATGCTTTAGTATAGTAGGAGATACTGAAGCGATGTGTATGTACTCCTGAGCCTTTTCAATTGCTGTTCGCAAACCCATGATGACTTGTTCCATACCTTGGACTGCCCAAGCAAACTCCTTCGCTTCAGTCCCACGCAACGACTGAAGCCCCTTCAGTAACCTTCTTGCACTTGTTGATGAACTCTTGATTTTCTCCTCAAGGTGGTCCAAAGCAGCATCCACAGGTGCAGGGTCGAAGAGTGTAGGGTCACTTCCAGGGATCTTCTTGATTATCCCTCGTTTTTCAAGAAGCTCAAGGGTTTCATACACTTTGCTTCTGGGTATTCCGGAGTCTTCAGCAATTAACCTGGCGTGGGATCTCCCAAGTCTAACAAGAGAGTGGTATGCCTTTGCTTCGTTCTTTGTCAAACCTAGGCTAGTGAGATTTCCAACAATAGAGTCTTGAGTCATTTCAAACCCAAGTTGTTTATACTACGTTTTTTTTTTGAGTTTATTGTCACTTTAGGAGTGACAGACTTAAACTAGTCAGCATCGATGTCCTCACCCTCAAGGACTCGCTCAATCTCATACAATCTATTGGCTATTGCAACGCCTTTGTCAGTCAACGAGAGATATGGCGCATTGTTCTCTCCCCGGAATTGATAGACAATATCCAACTCGAGAAGTATGTTTCTAATTTCATTGAACTCTTGCTCCGAAGATACCTTGGCTTCTAGGTCTTTTTCGAACCGATCGCCCCACATTAGTTCAGAAAGGATTTCCCGCACCTCAGAACGGATAAGAAATTCGAGTGGCATGATATCTCCTACGTCTGTTTTTTCATTTAGAACTATGCTTTGTTACCCCGTTCGTGACACCAAACCTATGTTCCATTTTCTATCATAATAACATAGGTGATTCAACTGACCCCGATGGTTGAAGTGTCTAATCTCACTCATATCTACAAGGGTGGTCACAAGGCTCTTGACAATTTGTCCTTCTCAGTTGAAAAGGGCGAGATTATTGGTCTCTTAGGTCCAAATGGGGCTGGCAAATCGACTGCTGTGAAATTAATAACTGGAATCTTAAAACCGACCTCAGGTAGTGTGAAAGTATCTGGACATGAGGTATCAGACAATCTCGATACAATACGAAAGCTCATTGGATTCATGCCCCAAGAAACTGCCCTCTATAATGACCTTACTGCCTTTGAGTCGCTTGAATACCATGCAGAATTATATGGAGTTCCAAAAGAACAAGTAGGCGATCGGACAACCAAGATGCTTGAATTAGCTGGACTCATGCATCGAAAAGATGACCTTGTGAAAACTTACTCTGGTGGAATGAAACGTCGCCTTGCCTTAGTTCGATCGATACTTCATGACTCAGAACTTTTAATCTTGGATGAGATGTCCTTAGGAGTGGATGTTCAGAGTCGTAACTTGATTTGGAACCAAGTTCGCAAGATGAAGGACGAAGGTCGAACTGTTCTCTTCTGTACGAATTATATGGATGAAGCGGAAGCTTTGGCTGACCGGGTAATCGTGATTGACAATGGGCGACTAGTTGCGACTGGTGCCCCAAGCGACCTTAAGCGTCAGTATGTTGGTAACTACTTGATTGAGGTTTTGATTGAAGGACTTGGAGCAAATCAGGGATCTGAATGGCTTGCCGAAAAAGTAAAGCTCGATGTTGAAAAAGTGTCCGATCCATTGAACGGTGGTCCGCGTACAGCTTGGATTCGAAGTCAGGAAGGACACGCTGATTTGCCTCTAGTAATTAATCGCCTATCAGACAGTGGTCTAATTGTGAAGCAAGCATCGATGAGAGAGCCTTCCCTTGGTGACGTATTTTTGGCAATCACTGGCTCGACGTTGAGGGATTGATATGTTGCGAGAGATAGCAGCAATCGTAAAGAAAGACTTGAAGCAAGCAAAGCGAGATCCCAGATTTCTCGCACCAAGCCTCATCATTCCCTTTGTATTTATTCTTGTATATTCAATCATGTGGTCATCTATAGGTGGTGGGGAGTCCTTTGCTTGCGGTCTTGTTGTTCAAGATGTATCTCCTCAAGCAAACGACATGGCTGGAATAATCGAGAATATGGTTTCAACAACCAATCACACTTGGTTCAAAATTGAGAGATATGATTTGGAAACAGCTTCGGTCCTCTATCAATCCACACAATTAATCGGCTATATACTGATTCCTGAAGGATTTGGGGCAAACATAAGTTCTGGGCAGATGGGTATGGTAGTATTATTCATCAATAACGCAAATGATGATGTTATCAAGAATTATGTTCATCGAATTGAGGCCGCTGTGCTACTGTATAACCAAGGTGCAATCTCTCCAGAGTTCGACCAATCAGGTGCTCGAGTGGCGCTTGATGAAACGCTGTTTCTACCGGTGACTCCCTCTAATATTGCGTACATGGGTGCTGCTGGAATACTCTTGTCCTTCATGTCATGTGCACTAGCAAGTCAAGCTATGTTAACAGCTACAGAGTTTGAAACTGGCGCAATTCATGATTTGCTAAACTCCCCTGCATCAAGAATCGCTATAGTCATTGGGCGAACTATAGCGGCTATTCCTCGATCTTTCTTGGCAATGTTGATCACAGTACCAGTCATCACTCTTAGCTTGAATGTGTATCCTACAGGGAACCTACTCGTGTTATTCGCGATTCTCTTGCTTACACTTCTTGCTCTGGTTCCTCTTGGTGAATTAATAGGAATGAAAGTAAGAAATAGGGAGCAGTCTTTGCTTGCATCAGTTCTATTGACGGTTGTTGGCTTTCTCGCTGGTGGTGGACTTGCTCCGATTGGGCTTACACCATTTTCACTAAGAGTCATTCTGCTGTCCATACCAACCACTCACTCAATTGGGCTCTGGGCTCGTGTCTTCTTCTCAGAAACTCTACTCGGTCTTTGGCTTAGCGTTTTGTATCTACTCGGAACTTGGTTGGTACTAACAGTAGTTGTAACTCGTCTAATGAGAAGGGAGGTCGAGCAGTCATGACACTGTCATTAAGAGTCTTAATGGTCAGTTTCATCAAAGAGATGAGAGTATGGCGGCGGAATCCTCGGAAGCTCTTACTCGTTATCCTCCTTCCTATTCTGTTCTTGACTGCTTTCACGTTATTGATGGGTGGAGTCTATTATGGATCAGGCCTTGAAGTGGCACTAGTTGTTGAAGAGCAGAATCCTGATGTTTATACAAATGGATTCATTGAGATTCTTGAAGAGTATGATCCCATCCCTCCAAGGCTGGTTCCAGTTAAGATGGATGCTGAGAGTGCTTCACGACTTTTTGACAATGGTGATATTCTTCTTGTTATTACAATCCCCTCTGGCTTTGAATATGCCTTATCTCACAACGAGTCAACATTCATTCATATTAGAGTAGCTAACGTTCATGAGGATCTTACAAAAAATCTTCGAATGCCAGTGATTCGCAAACTCGATATATTCTATCATAGATATCTCACTCAAGACTCTGCTGTGAGCTTCGAGGTCGAGAATCTTCGGTCCTTTACTCCGCCTCGACTTGCATATATGGCATGGACGATTACTGTGTATGGAATCATGGTTGGGGCTATTTTTAGTGCTGGTTCGGCATTAACGCAGGAATTCGAACTGCAGACCTGGGATGAACTTAACCTATCGAACCAGTCCCCTCATTCTATATTTCTTGGGAAGATGCTGAGTGGAGTAGTGATCAGCTACATTTCCCCTCCTGTTATATTCGTCTTAAGCTACGTTATGTTTGGTGTTTGGCCTCAGGGTGATGTTGTGACATATCTTGTTCTTACTCTCTTACTATCTGTCTTTTGTTCAGGGATTGGTATCATATTTGGGGCTTTACTGCGTAACTCCGTTTTTACCGTTCCTCTAGCAGCTCTAACCGGTCTCTTCTATTGGATAGTGGGCGGTGGTATTGCTCCCCTGGAGCTCGTAGGAGTCACATTTGATGCATTCAATGAATACCTACCAGTGTCTAACGTCTACCGCAGCCTGATCAGGATGTTTGTTGAGGGTAGCTATGGAACTCTCCCAGTTGATTTGAGTGTGATTGGGGTATTTGCTATTGGCATGATAATCCTAGCCCCAATTTTAACTAACAAACTTGTACGAGTGAACTTCGGTCAGAAGCTGGAGGAAATCAAGCATAGTAAAAAAAGATGATAATATTCTTAGTAGACCTATCCACGTGCAGCAGAGCAGATTGCACATAAATGGTCTGAGAAAGTCCAGTCCCCGCTTCTTCCCCTCATCATTCTCCATGAGAAGCTTTTCTGGATAAATTTGTATTTCTTTAATATCTGAAGCGCACCTATATTATTCTCTAAAACACCTATTTGTAGCGTTATTCCATCAACTTCGGAAGCCAACTCTTGCAACAAATCCTCTACTTGCTCTGAAGGATATCTCATAACCCATGGGCCAATCCTTACTGACTCGTTTCTTTCACTTCCCATGATATAACCTGCTAAATCTCCCTCAATTTCTAAAACCTTACACAGTCTAGGGAAATTTTTCAATCTTGATTCAATGAATTTCTTTCGTGATGCTCCAAATAACTCAGCATCAAAATGATCTATTGTCTTCAAGTCTGCGGTTGTCATAGGTCGGATGTTATCCGACTCCTTTGGTTCAACATTCCCCTCCAGACGTAATGATTTGTATTTCTTTTCAAAACCAAATCGATTATACAAGGAAATTGCCTTTAAGACGCCATCAAGTAATTGAGTTCTCACACCCTTTCCTTCTAGATAATCAAGTGCATGTTTCATTAACAGTGTGCCTACCTTTCTATTTCTATATTCTTCTAGCACTATGAGATTACTTACAAAACCAAAACCGTTGTATGGGGTCGTACAGATCATTCCAATAGGTACATCATTATTCTCAACAATAAAGCACCCCTCGGGATCAAATTCTAACAATTCCTCAAAGTCCAGCTTTATGCTTCCCCAGCCTTCACCAATGGCAAGACCCACAGCAAAATCAACATCTTGCTGTATCATCTTTCTGATGTACATGAGGCAACCACCTGCATAATTTGGCGTGAACTTGATAGTATAAGGGCAAATCCACTCACGCAAATTTTACTTCCATTTATGAACTCCTAGTTTCTAGTTCTATTGTAGTTTGCTTCTGTTCATCATTACGATTGTTCCACCAGAAGATTGCATATGCAAGAAGCGACATCGCTACTGCGTAGAAGATGATGGGGACATATCCCGGAATAATAGTATAAATTACAGCCGCCACCACTGGACCAACCACTCCAGAGAGTGATAATATTGACTGAAGAAGTCCTACTGCTGTTGATCGCTCTTTGTTATTCTCAGTCACAAACTTTAGCGCACCAACATAGAGTGTTGCCCATGCAAATCCAAGCAGCAATTGCGAGGGGAGTATCTCGATTATGTTACGAGCAAATGGGAACCACGCAAAAGTGGCCGCTGAGGAAATCAGTCCAATTGCCACAAGTTTCTTGCTATCAAATCTATCTGTCATTGTTGCCATGAAGAAGACCTGCGCCACAGCATTAGTAGCTTGTACAATCGCAATTGAAAATGGGTTGCCACCTAAGTCATAAAGGAACAAAGGCCAGAGAGTCCAAATTGCAAAAGCGCTACTATGTCGAATAAAGACTGCTAAGTAAATTGATGCATTACGCTTGAATGTTTCAACTGGGAACCAAGGTACTTTCATGAATTCTCTTTTCATTGGCGGAAGTGTGAGTGCTGATGCAAATGCGATAGCCAAGAATATTGTAGACATGAGGAACGCATAGTAAATGTTGTATCCTGCCGCATAACCCGCGAACAGGGTTCCAATTCCCCAACCTGCTGCTCCCCATGTAGCAAAGCGCCCCATCTTCATCTTTGATTCAAAAGCGTAGGCTGCCAAAGCACCTGGATACATGCCAACACAGAATCCATTTACCATTCTCACAAAGAACAAAGCTTCGAAGCTTGAGGATACTAGAAGTAGTCCAAAACTAACCATGGCTAAAAACAAGCCAAGTCTAATTACAATCCTCCTACCATAAACATCTCCCGCCCGACCGAATATATATGAAGAAATGAACGAGGTTGTTGCGTATATACCAACAATGACTGTAACAAGCAGCTCTGAAATGCCAATCGTTTCCCTAGCAAGAATTGGTACATACGTGAATGCAGATAGCAAGGCTGCTCCTGCCATGATTTGAATCGTTTCAGTCTTCAAGAAATGGTCACGATGGTGGCGGCATTCTGCTCCCCTTTTCAATCGTACTATCTATCCAAAGTTGGTCCAGAGATATCCGAGTTGCAAACCTTTTTTTCATCTCGCACTAATGAATGCATGAAATATAGGACGTGAAAATATGGTAGATTTCTCACCTAGAGCTAAATTCATTGCAATAACAATAGACGAGTTGGTCTTAATTCCCATAGCTATGTGGATTGTTTTCATCTTTAAACCTGAATGGTTTCTACCTGCTACTGTCCTACTGATAATTGGTGCTGCAATATTCGTCGCGGCAAAATACTACCTTGTCTATCCATCTCTTCTGGATGAGGCTAGACCTTTCTATGAGCTACAGGGGATGACGGGAATTGTTATCGAGGAGGTCACGCAGAGGACCGGGAAGATTAAGGTTGGAGCTGAGATTTGGGAAGCTCGCTGTGATGTTGGTCCCATTAGCGCAGGAACCGAAGTTGTCGTGCTATCCCGTGAGAGTATGAAGGTACGTGTGGAACCTGTATCTCACAGGTCCGCTAAGAACTAGTTCCGAGCAGTTTCAGTAGTAGATGTATTGTCATGTCTATATCCAAAAGGCTCACAGTTTCAAAACTAGAGTGAGAATACCTACATGGTACTGCCAGTACAGATACAACTTGATTGTGTGAAGCAAATTGAACACCATCGGTCATATATGAGTGGAAAACCGCGCGTTGAATTGGTATTTCCTCCTTTTCAGCTGTTTTGATGATGCTCTGAATTAAGTCATGTGAGTAATGCATAGCTTTGTCTTTGATCACTACGACTGGTCCCTTCCCCAAAGCAATACCTGTTTCTCCCTTAGTCCCTGGATGGTCATCTGCAAGCCCAATATCTATGATAATCACACTATCAACGTCAAGGTTTTTAGCTACAACAGCCGCTCCTCTTGCTCCCATTTCCTCCATTACTGTTGAAACGAATGTAATAGTGGGCCGTTTAGCTTTTGATACCTTAGCAAATTGAGCCAAGACTCTCAGTAGCACAACAAGACCCACCCTATCATCCATAGACTTACCAGAAACATGGTTGTTCAATAGTTTTTCAACAGGCGCTGCATAGACTACAGGGTCTCCTATGTTTATACCCAACTCTTGAACATCGTCGATGTTTTTCGCACCAATATCTAGGAAGACCTCTTCATATGTGGGAATTCTGTTTTTCCCTTCAGGACCTGCCAAGTGCGCTGTCATGACACAAAACACACCTGGAATCAATCCTGTTTCAGTCATAATCAGAACCCACTGTCCTGGTAACAGACGAAGGTCTGGCATGTGACCCTGTGTGTTCCACTTGACACGTAAGAACCCTCGCTCATCGATATTGCTAACAAGGAATCCAACTTCATCTGCATGTGCGACGAGGGCAAAATGCATCTTGACGTCCCCTTCTAATGTTCCTATAACATTACCAAGTCTATCTTGGGTGAAGCTCCCGCAGTGTTCCTTGAAGTGTTCCTTGATAATATCTTGAACCATCTTCTCTCTACCAACAGGTCCGGGAGTTGCAGATAGGGTCTTCAGAAGATTCAATGTTTCTTCAGACATTCTGTGTCACTAGTTGTATTCTGGTGAAACTCACACTTAAGGGTCAGCTTTCTCTGATCGAAATGTAATCTCTAACGAATACCCTCGAATTACCTGAGAATATATGTAACCAAGTCATCTCTGTTGTATGGCATTTACAGACACCCTCATTGGATTTTCAATTGGCCTAATTCTAGCTGTATGTGTATACTTGATAATGAAAATGCAACTTCGTCATCGGATAGCAATGGTAGAAAAAGAGTTTCGTCAGACTTGGGCTGAGCAAGAGTCATCAATCAGAAAAGATGCCGCAGACAGAAGCCGTTATGTCTTGAAGGGCAAGATAGCAGAACACATGGTCCCAATGTATCGGGACGTCTTCAAATATGATCCCTCCGATGCTCGGTTCATAGGCGCTCCAATTGATTACCTCATCTTTGATGGTTACAGTGCAGTCAAGGATAATCACTCAGATGAGCCAATTACAATCATCCTTGCGGACATCAAGACTGGCAATGCTCAATTGAACCTCACTGAACGCAAAATCAAAGAAGCAGTAGAACAAGGTCGAGTGCGTTGGGAAACAATCCAACTTGATTTCTAGCACTGCTCGCAAAAACAGTCCTTCATGATGGCTTGCATGACGGCATCTTTCATAGATTGCTCCTCGGGCAGTCCAGTAAGAAATTGGTCGCAGACCTTGATAGTTGGTAGCATCGTAACATCATCAGTTCTGCATCCACATTCATCCTCAGTTTCAACATCAACCTCCCGGATAGCAGTCTTGGAGACCCCAAAGTTAGTCAGAGCTTCAATCAATATCTCTTCTGCAGCATCACAAAAAACACAGAACTCAGAAGTGTACAATATTATGCAACTGCATTTTCCACACGGTGTCTTTGTTTCTGCATCAGACATGTGTATCGCCTCAGTCTTCATCGTTCCATCTCTTGAAGTTTCTCCAGATTGTTCAGTTAGCATCTGCTCATGGACTGAAACCAGGGATTTTCAGGACTGTGTACAGCCCTAACATACTAGATAATAGTATTTAATATGTTATAACTGTTATTATTCTGTTTACATAGTTTCAACTCAAAAGATCATGAGTCGTCATCTAATTCTTCCTCAGGACTCGATTCCTCTTCGGGGAATGATGAGTCCTTCATAGGTTCTTCTTGAGGAGAAGGTGGGGCTGATGGTTGAGGTTGCTGAGCTGTAGTCCTTATTGGAGTTCCTTCTGGTTTGAAGATTCTTGGATAGATAGACCTGCCAATTAGGCCACCAAATGGACCGAAAATAAGGGCCATAGCGTAAACGAGAGGGGCAAGTAAGATTAGTAATATAATAATCACCAAAGTTTCAATCCATGGGACTGGTGCATCTGGAAATCTCGTTCTATACGAGAGTGATAATGCCATAACGAGCCACATCCGAGAAAGAATGTCTGTTGCTTCAATAGTAATTCCGGGGCTCAATATCATCTCTGGAATTAGAGCAAATATTCCAACGCCCAACACCTCAGTGAGTATCCCTGCAATGAATCCTCCTGAAATGTCACCTGCAAGGATTCCGACAATGAAGACAATGATGAAGAGAGTCCAAACTCCTCCGAGGGCGAATGATATCCATCCAAACTTCATGTCAGTGATGAACAAGATTATTCCTACAATTGTCGCGAATAGAATTTTCTTCCATTGCATAAGGTCTACCTCCTAGCCTACGCAAATCCAGAATTCAACTATGCACCGATGCTTATGAATTGTTGGCATAACCGGGGATTGATACTATTCTATGAGCTTTCTTGCGAACTGGGCGCCAAAGTCGAGTGCCTTCGATTCCTCATCATCTGCTAGGGGTCCTTTGCGTCCTGTAACTTTTGCTGACAGACTTCCTATCAATTCAACACCTGGGAGCTTCTCATGAATTCTATCTTTTAGTTTGGCCACAGCAACATCCATGTTTCCACCTGTGTATGTATCGAATGCTGCTCCAATCTTTCCTTTAAGATGTACAATAGATGCTCTATCTATAAACTTGATCAGATTAAGTGCCGGTTCCTGGTTATGATTCGGACACCCAAGAATAATCGCATCATAATCACAGAGGCCATCAGTGTGTATCTCACCAGTCTTTCTTATGAGGCATTCTGCCCCCTCAACCTCGTTGATGCCCTTGCAAATCGCTTCTGCAATCTTTTTCGTATTGCCATAGATACTCTCATAGATGATGATAGCTTTTTTCATGAGCTGTCGCCACACGAATCATCTATCGCTCCCTCTTATTTTCATTGTTTCAGATTGAACGCTATTATTATTGGAATCTTGTCGCTGAAAATAGCGAGGCATTACGTGAAACTAAACTCTAATTATAGGAACTAATGGCACTTTTTTGAACTGCTAATGGGTCTCGATACGTGTTATTGTCCGGTGAAGCGTTTGAGACTCTATTTCAATGGAAGAAATGAGGTGAACTATGATTACACATTCCAAACCAAGAATTCTTCTTCTCGCTCTAATTCTTGTGCTGGTTACAACACCTATCCAAGTGATGGCTACGCAACAAGCTGAAGAAGTACCAGTTATTGAGAAAGTTGTCACACCATCTATAACGCGCACATGGGAAGATGTTATACTACTCTATAATGACCAGTTTCATGATCCTACTGAATTGAATGAGGAGATTGAGAATATACACAGTCTAGTACCTGGACTTGTTAATTTAGAGGTAATCGGTCAAAGTTACCAAGGTCGAAACCTCACATGCCTCCGAATCACTAACGAGTTGAACACTGTTCAAAAAGCCAAGACACTGGTTGTAGCGCAGCATCACGGACGCGAACAGATTACAGTCGAAATGGCTCTACGGTTTGTCCTCCATCTTCTCAATAGTTATGGAGAGGATGCTGCTGTCACTGAATATATTGATACCCAAGAGATATTCATCATTCCCACTCTAAATCCTGATGCGCTTGAGATTGTCGTCAACCAAGGGAATCATTGGCTAAGAAAGAACCTACGTCCATACGACAATGATGGTGATGGATTCTACTCTGAAGATGATATTGAAGATGTAGATGGTGATGGATGGATCTCTAATTTCCTTGTTTATGAAAAAGAATCTGAATCAGAGATTCCCAACATCAATGATTATGATTGGGAGTATTGGGAGGGTATTGACAACGATGGTGATGGTTTAATCAATGAAGATGAAGTCGGACTCGTCGACCTAAACAGGAATTATGAAACATTCTGGGGGATCAATGACCCTGACTTACTTATTCCGACAACTCAAGTCTATTGTGGAAATCAATCATTCTCAGAACCTGAAACCCAAGCTTTCCGTGACTTTGCTCTCAAGCATAGGTTTGCCATGGCATACTCTCTTCACTCTGGGATTAATGCGACATATTTCCCTACAGATGAAAATGAAGACTGGACTGAGAATCTTCTTTATTACCAGATGGCTTCGGACTTTGCAGATATCTTACCAGATAGCTTCAATGAATATCTCGGCTATATTCCTTCAGAAAAGCGTTTGGAGGCTGGTCTTAGTGGTGACTGGGCTGAGTGGATGTACTATAAGCGAGGCACGACAGTACCTATCACGCTAGAGTTATACCACAATGGAACTGTTGACTCAGCAGCAGCTCATGTGATCATAGAGAATAACAGCACACATGTTATCCGTGAGTGGAAAGGCATCTATGGCTACTTCAATCCGGATGAAGCATACATCAATTCGCTTTGGGAAGACATGCTTCCGTCCTTCATCTATCTGCTTGAGATGACTCCTCGACTTGATGTGTCTATAACTGGAATCTCTGGAGGCATCACAGCTGGTACAAGCATATCTCTCTCAACCAGGACTGAGTGCTTAAGTCCTCGGCTTGGAAGTAAAGAGAGTGTGTTAATTCTTGACGAATCTGGTACAATATTGGACTCCATCATTGCAGTTAATGGTGGACAATCGCTCACCGATCAAGCTACCATTGTGCTATCATACGACTTGACTAGTTCAGGAATCAGCATTTTCTTTGGCAACAACTATAGTGGTTTCACAGAGTTCTTGGTATCGCTAGGAACCCCCGTAACCTTTGATCCTCTTCTCATTGGTATTGTTGTTGGAGTCGCTGTTATTGCCCTAGTACTTGTGGTCTACTTTGTCAAAATCCGGTGATTGATGAAATATAATTTGGAGGAGTCAAGTGTCTCCTCCCCTATTTGCTATCAGCAAGAATCATCTGAAGACCCATTCCAGCTATTAAGAGACCAAGAAAGGTGATCAAACACACCCATACCATCATGCCAACTGCCGACCCCTCATATGGGAATGAAAGTCTTCCATCATATAGCAGCTGAGCATATGATAGAAGTGGGAACACGATAAAAGTTCCTCCAAGTGCCAATGCTATAGGTCCTCGAAAGCCTAATCGTTTCTCTTGACTCATTTGATACACCATCCACCACTACATGTGATTGAGGGTCAGATTCACATGAATAGAAATAAAGCTGAGGATTTAAGAGCCTAGACTGCTGATGTGTCAATTGACACCTCAAGACTCGCAGAGTGTCTGAAAAATACCCTCGTGCTACGACTAGTGACTCGTCGTACGACACGCTCGCTTGATAGACTTTCACTTACAATCTTGAACAACAACTCATCAAACCGAGACATAAGTGCAATCTCAATATCTCCAGAGTGAGGTTCAACCGTAGGAGTGTCCCAAATCATCTCATAATACGCAATTGCATCTCCAACTGTCCGGTTTCTTAGACTCTGAACTACTATGTTAAGCGGTTCTAAGACAGTCTTGATGTAGCCCTTTTTATCGCGTAGTGGTCCTTTTAGACTCACTCAATCAACTCCAAGAGTTGTGCACGAACTAAATACATCAGGCCAAATAACTTCACCTGTAAATTATATTCATAGACTATTGATTTCATACTGTCACAGGATTAGCTCGGTCTATCCGGGATACATCATTATCACATTTCAATCTCATCAAATCATAAAAAAAGTGCAGGGACAATGCCTCGCCAATACCACTCAAACCGATATGACAAATTACTATTTACCTGAAACATGCCTGCTCTCTTTTCTTCTCATCAGTAACCGTTGAACAATCAACACCTCTGTGAATATACTACTGAGTAGGACAACGTTTCCTGCAATATTGCTTCCTGTTACTCTTGAAACGAATCCGTCAATGTTACTTTGTTGGATTTGGATGTTGACAGTGTATCCATTGAATCCACTGGTTCCCAGTGTGAGTCTATCGGTATTTCTCTCAATGAAAATTCCCAATATTTTATGATAGTAGAGCGACTCGGATTGGTCGTCACCTAAACTACGATGAGCTTTCCAGTAGCCACGCTCAGAAGATATTAGATAGAGATTCCCAAGAATATCCACTGTTTCTCCCTCTGTCCAATAAGACGTGTCAACCCACAGTGGGAAGCCGCCAATTCTAAAGCCGCTTAATGTTGATTCATAGTTGTCAATCATGATTAGGACATCGACTCTTATTGGCGTGGAGGAATGATCAATATCAAATCCATAAGCAGTCATAGTATCTTGTTCATATTCTATGTTTAGTTTGTAGGATGTTGACTCATTGATGCTGATTTGAACCATTGACATGGTTATGGTGGATAATAGAAAGAGGATGACATAGAGAACGAATACTGCTCTTCTTGTGAATTGATCCATGGCATGAATGCCCCTATCGTCCACTATGTCAATTCTATACCTTTCCCAGACGGAGATAAACCTAATCTAAAGCGAATGTGGTGAATGGATAGCCAAGGTGAAATCCTATGAGAAGATATCTAAGTTTTATTACCATTTGTTGTGATGGATTAATGACGGATCATATCGATTAACGGGGGCTTTTCTTTCAGCAGCATGTCCAACAGTCACTAAAGCAAAGGGAATTACTGTTTCTGGGAGTTCGAAAGATTGCTGAACCATCTTAATACGTTCCTCAACCGGATATATCTCAAGCCAGAGTCCACCGTATCCCATACTATGTGCTGCAAGTAGCATGTTTAAAGTAGCATTGGCACAGTCCATTTGCCAGCGATTCTCGTATTTTTCTCGATTCCGATCAAGACAAACCATTATTGCCACAGGGACATCTGGTAACATCTGCTTCGAGTACTGATAAGCTTCAATGAAACGATCAAACATCTCTCTCTCCCTAACGACGATGAATTGCCAAGGTCTTTGATTTCCAGCTGTCGGAGCACACATTCCTGCCTTCAGAATCATAATGACATCCTCATCAGGTATTTCTTTCATTACGAATTTTCTGATACTTCGCCTTGTGTAGATTACTTCTAGAGCTTCCATAATATGCTTGATGACGCAGGACACATATTAGCGAAATGCACTAAGCAACTTCTTCAAAAATTTAGAATGGTTTCTGCTACTTTTGCACATCAGTCTGCATCTTGGTTTGTGTTTCTAAGAGGATCTTCATCTGCTTCTGCCGTAGAACAAATCATCTATTCCCGAATTTGTCAAAGATTTTTTGAATAAGAAATCTGAGAAAAAAGGGCTCATGAAGCCCCTTTTCTGAATATGTTTTATTTCAGTGGTACGTACGCTGAAGACTTGGTAGCACCGATTCCTGGGTTGCCATGCTTCACAGGCTTGTTCGTTACTGCGAAACAGAATGAACCAACTTGAATGAACAACATTTTTCGACGATATGTATAAATGCCATTTCTTAGATCGGTCGGAACCGAATCCATGGGGAGCATAAGCTAAGAGAAAAGTCATGCTAGCAGTTGTAGTAATATCACTGATAGCAATGAATCTTGGTTCAGTTGAAGCAGCTACATCTCAAGGCTTTGAATGGGGTATTGATGTTGGAGATAGAATCGACTATCAAATATCATACTCTCAACCAACAATAGTCACAGATCCTGCTGGAACCTATGTTTTCTATGTCAATGTCACAACACTACCTACAATTCCAGATCCAGCAACTCTTCATTGGGATATATCAATAGGCGGATCATCTGTGCAGTTCTTCTATACTAATGGCACTGAACTCTTCAATATGGCATGGGGTGCTTATGCAATAGGAAACTGGAGCTTGGCATCCGAATTATATGAGACAACTCATACTGACGATATGACTTCTGAAACAACAACTGACTGGACAACATCTCGGTCGATACCATATGGTGGAGATCAAACAATGACCACCGAGATGAGATTCTCAAAGACAGATGGAGCAATGAACTACTATAACAGCACAATCACCAATAATGCAGATGGATTGGTTGCCAGCTTTGTGAGAATCACTCGAAGTGGATACAATCCTGGCACTGACAGTACAACTGTGACAACTAGTACATCTACCACTACCAGTACTACGGGTACTAACGTGGGGACAATAGACCCAACTCTTTTGATAACATTAGGAGCAGGTGGTGCGGTCCTGATTATTGTTATCCTGTTTCTCAAGAAGAGGTCTTGAAAACCGATTTGCTGCAAAAGAAGCATCGATTATCAAGGCAGAGCTTGATAATACGGGTGACAGAATGGTGCCTTAAAGCTCAATTTTCGATAAGGACGGATTTATTTCAATGGTACGTAAACAGAGGACTTGGTAGCGCCGATACCTGGATTGCCATGCTTTACTGGTTTGTTAGTGACTGCGGAGGGTCAGGTCTGAAATGAGTAATGAGGGTTCTGAAGAAGGGCCTCTAAGATGGGACATTGTACAGAGAGAGATTCACGATGGTGGAATCACTGCTTGGTAACAATCAACTTATTAAGAATTGAGCATATCAATTAGTGATATGAGGGATGTATGTTCTAAATGTAAATCTAGGACAGTTTCAGGCAAATTTGAGCTAGAGGGTTTTCAACCAATCAGAGCATTTCGATGTCCGGTTTGCAGGCATGTGGATTTTGTACCTGAGGAAATCTCGAAATCTGGTTCTCTTTCAGAGGACTTTTACAAAGTATTTATTCAATCAATAGATGCTGAGAAAATAGGTAACTATTGGATGCATACAATCGAATTATTGCGTGGATTAATCCATTTTCTAACGACAGATCAAGAGACCAATCTTAGGGATACTGTATGTTCTTGGCTGGGTATTGATGAGGAAAAGGTTGAATCTCTGGTTGATATAATTGGTATTCTGTTTAATGCAGATGATTCAATACCGTTCGAAGAACTAGCGAATTACCTAATTGAACAGTCTGAGAATGTGGATCGCTCGATAGATACGATTCTCACAATTATTGAGAAGATTGATGGGAATCGACACGAGAAGACTACGAAGCGTGGGATACAAGAGCGATATGAAAAGGCTGGACGTTCATTCTTTACTCTCAAAACCTTTCCAGGCTTCTTGAAATTGCCATCAA
>JBHLQJ010000017.1:0-14469 GCA_048884945.1 Candidatus Thorarchaeota archaeon
AGGAACTATCAGAGATTGTTGGTGAGGAATATATCTCTACGAGAAGAGATGTACTTCTTGCTTATTCCACTTCGGCGTCTATGAGTTATGATACTGTCTTACCAAGTGTGGTGGTCAGACCGGGAACAACAGATGAAGTATCAAGAATACTAAAGGTAGCGAATAAATACAAGATTCCTGTTACACCTAGATCTGGTGGTTCAAGTCTCCAAGGTGAAGTCACTCCTGTAGCAAATAGTCTAGTAGTCGAGCTATTGAGACTTGATGATATTGTCTTGTATAAAGATCTAAGATCAGTTACGGTTGGAGCTGGGGTTACTTTTGGTGCCCTAGATAAGTATCTGAATAAACATGATCTCTGGGTTCCGTTTTACCCAGGATCGTCTTTAGTTGCCACATTTGCTGGAAATGTTGCTGTGAATGGGGCTGGTTTTGGGTCCGGAGTCTTTGATTGTATAGCAGAACTCGTGATGGGTCTTGAAGTTGTTCTGCCGGATGGAACTATTATCCAAACAGGTTCTGAAGCGAACCCAAACTCACCCGGACCTTTCTTACGCTATGCCTTTGGACCAGACCTTACTGGCCTTTTTATCGGGGCTCTTGGTAGCTTTGGAATTATCACAAAGGTCTCTCTAAAGACTCATAGAAGAATGAGATTCTTTGATTATAACACGTATGGGTTCGACGAAGTTGAGAATGCAGAGAGATTCATGTTAGAATTGAAAGAGAACGAGGTTAATGCTATTTGGATGGCTCTATATGAGGGCCGTATTCTTGATTTCTTTCTTGATATGGTAGGCGAAGAGTATGGAGTTCCAGAATATGAATGGCCAAAGTTCACCGTGTCTATGGCTGTAGGACGTGTAAGGGAAGATCAACTCAAAAGTGATATGAGAGCTGCAAAATCCGTTTGCGAACAAATAGGTGGGCATGTCATAGGGATTAAGGAATTACCTAAGAACGAGTGGGAGGATCGTATGAGAGAGCTTGCAAGATCTTCATACGTCCATGGTTGGCATTGGCGAATCCTATACCATCACCAAACGCCTATGAATTGGCACAAATCAGTAGAAGCTTTGTGGTCAGTTATGGATGAGTATGGAATCCTTGGACACACAGCAGGGTTCCAATCAGGGCATGCTAGCTACAACTTGTATCCACAACTATATTTCGACCCGCAAGACAAGGAGGAGGAAAGGAGAGTCAAAGAAGCTCATAGAGACCTCTGTCAACGACTTTTCAAGACAGGAGCAGTGCCTTTCAAGCTGGCAAGATACTGGGTTGATGGAATCTCTGAGATGGATCGTTATCTCCAATTTTTAAACGAAATGAAGAAGAATGTCGATTCTAATGAGATTCTAAATCCAGGAATTCTACCAAAGCCAAAGGGAGAGGAAAACTAGATGGATGCAAAGATAATTGCTGGGTTCGAGGAGATTGTAGGCAAAGAATTCGTGTCCACAAAAGTAGATGTGCTACTCACTTATTCTCAAACAGCATCTATGGCTGCTGATCCAGTTATTCCTGAGTTAGTTGTTCGTCCAGCAAATACAGAACAGGTTTCTAAAATACTGGTGCTAGCAAACGAGCATAAGATACCTGTAGTTCCAAGATCGGGTGGTTCAAGTCTGCAACAGGAAGCAATACCAAAACCAGGTTCAATTGTCATAGAACTGATGCGCATAACTGAAATGAAACTCTACAAAGACCTTCGATCAGTAACCGTAGGTGCTGGAGTCACATATGGCGAATTGGATAAATTCCTGGCTTCTCATGACCTGTTCTTGCCGGTTTACCCGGAATCTTCGCTTGTTTGTACAGTAGCAGGGAATATTGCAGTAAATGGCGCTGGACCTGGCTCAAGCCTCTATGGATGTACAGGAGAGATGGTCCTAGGACTTGAAGTTGTTCTACCTGATGGTTCGATTATCCAAACTGGTTCTGAGGCAAATCCCTATTCTCCAGGTCCATTCACTCGCTATGCATTTGGCTCAGATATCACAGGTCTCTTCATTGGCTCACTTGGTAGCTTTGGAATTATCACAAAAGCAAGTGTAAAGGTCTTCAAACGATTGAAGTACTTTGACTACAACATGTATGGTTTTGATACAGCTGAAGGAGCTGAACAGTTCCTTCTCGAGGTGAAACAGAATGATATCAATGGTCTCTTCACGTCCATTTATTCAGGTGAGGTTCTTGACTTGTTCTGGGATTTACTCGCAGAGGAGTTAGGGTTTCCAACAAATCTTGAATTCTCACATCGTTCTGTTTCGATGACAATAGGTCGCACTCGTGAGGATATGTTGAAGAGTGATGCAACACTTGCGAGAGAAATCTGTGAGAAATTGGGAGGTAGAGTCCTAGATATTACTGAGATGCCTTATCAGGAATGGGAAGGACGCCTTTGGAACTTCGTTCGTGCATGTTATGCTCACGGATGGCACTGGCGAACAATATACCATCATCAAACTCCTAGAAATTCCCACGAATCTGTCGATTTAATCATGGAAGCAATGAATAGGTATGGGTTCATGGGACACACGGCAGGTTTTCAAACTGGACATTCTTCAATGAACATGTATCCTCACTTGTATTTTGATCCCCAAGATAAAGAGGAAGAGATGAAAGTGCGTGATGCACACAGAGAACTTGCCAAATCCCTTTTCAGGTCTGGTGCGGTACCTTTCAAACTTGCTGAATATTGGAAAGATGCAATTGAAGACATGGATGACTATATGGCATTTCTCAAGTTAATAAAGAAAACAATTGACCCGAATAACATAATGAACCCTAGAGTACTTGGAGGAATCTAACAATGACAGAGATTGATCTCGATGACCTCATTGAGAACCTGATGCAATGCCGAAGATGCGGAATTTGCAGAAATGCTGTGTACGAAGACAGAGGATTTGATGGCGTCTGCCCGGTGTGGAGAAACTCATCTGGATTTGAAACCAGTTTCATGCGCGGTCGAATTCAAGTTGCATTAGCTCTTATCGAAGGCGCTCTAGAGAGAACAGCAGAGAATGCTGAGGCACTCTATTCTTGTACATTATGTGGAAACTGCACTGAAATCTGTGCTGCTGAATTTGATCCTGCAGAGTGTCTTGAAAAAGTCAGAGAAGTCCTAAATGAAATCCCAAATGTTGTTCGGGATGAGCTCGCAGAGAGGATAATGAAATATAATAGTCCCTACCTAGAGGACAACTCATCTAAGCGTGATTGGGCTGCAGAAGTTGGTTTCGAAGTTCCAATGAAAGGTGAGATTCTTTATTATACTGGATGCACTGCAGCAACAAAACTGCCGAGCATTGCTAAGTCAACAGTGAAAATTCTTGCAGCTGCTGGAGTCAAGTTTGGAGTTCTCGTAGACGAGCCATGTTGTGGTAGCGTCATGTTGAGAACAGGGAGAAGAAAAGATGCGTTCAAGAATGCTGAAAAGTTTGCTAATAGAATGAGAGATGCAGGTGTCAAAAAAATCATTGTTACGTGTGCTGGATGTCTAAAGACACTACGAGAGGATTATCCAAAGATCAATGTGGAAATTCCTGAGGTCAAGCATCTGGTTGAAGTTCTTCCTGATATGATCCAAGAGAAGAAACTCAAATTGAAACCTCTAGATAAAGGAGTAAAGGTAACATATCACGATCCTTGTCATCTCTCGAGAGCTCTAGGAGTATACGAAAAACCGAGAGATCTTATCAAAATGATTCCAGGTCTACAATTTGTGGAAATGGAAACCACAAAAGAAGCTGCTATGTGCTGCGGGGCGGGTGGTGGGCTGCGATCATTTAATCCGGAGCTTTCAAAGAAGATTGCAGCAGACAGAGTGAAGGGTGCAGTTGCTATCGGAGCAGAAATAATCGCAACTTCGTGTCCATTTTGCGAGCACAATCTCAATGAGGGTGCTGAAAGAATTAACAGCTCTGTGCGTATACTTGATGTTGTTGACCTACTAGCTGAAAGTTTGAAATGAAAAGAAGTCGGGTAGATACTACGAATGTAGTTCTACCCAAAATGGAATAATTTCTAATTGAATTAGTAGCCATCACTTCTGTCGCGATAACCACCGCTGTGACGACGATCTCGGCCGCCATAGCCACGGTCTCGACCGTAGCCTCCGCCGCCTCCGCCGCCTCCACCGCCGCCTCTTCCATATCCTCGACCGCCGCCACCATATCTTGGGCGACGCTCATGTTCTTGTTCACTCATGTCAACTTCACTATTGACCTCTTCGATAGCTGTTTCGGCTTCCTTTATGGTGCCATAGCGTCCGATATTGAGTCTTAAATGACCTTGAAAGAGGGTTGTGTATCCGTTCTCGAGGCGATAGGTCTTCTCAACCTCTACCTCATCAATTGAGGCGTCCCATAGGGGTACTGTCACAAGACCAGTTTTATCACCAACAATTGTATCACACACACGGTGTTGTTCTCCGTCAGCTCTGGATGCTACCTCCCTGACTTCACCTTTTTCGATTACCTTGAATGAAATGTTTACACTCTTCATTCTAGGCTTAAGTTCTGAAATTTGAGCTTCGATTGGCTCTCTCTCTTCATATCCCATGGTCTATCACCTTGGATTTGCAGGCTTTCAAAAGTAGAATCTTCCTCAGGGATCGCAAAGCTGTGCCTGGAACTCTGGAGCATGTGATTCAATAATTTGAGGGCACTGCTGGGTTTTCAAAAGTATGAATCCCCTATAAGAATTCCCCATATAACATAAGAAGAGGTGGACGAAGGCGACACCGAAGTGCCCTTTTTTGGGGGCTCGAGGTCCACCCTCTTTTAGTTATTTTGAACATGAGTGGCGCTCCAGTGCACACATTGCCAAGACACTTCTCTGAACCCTCGGGGGTGAGAGCACGAATTTCCCTGCAGATGGACATTCGTATACGCCTATACAATGCGGTCGCATCGTTCCCACGACTCTTAGACGATGCGTGGAGCAATGAGGCGTCTGCCATTCGTCCAAAATTATGTATGCAACATACCAACATAAGTCCTTCCCCAACAGACAAAAATGCTGTAACTATTCTATATCCATAGAATAACTTATAAGAAATCTGGAGATTTTCACGATTAGAGCCAGAGGTGGCGTATTTGAACGGAATTAAGGTCGCAATTGTTGGAGTTGGCAACTGTGCAAGTGCTCTTGTGCAGGGTGTTGAATTCTACAAGGATGCAAAAACAAATGGTGATGTCATAGGCTTAGCGCATCCTGACTTTGCTGGTTATCATGTAAAGGACATTCAGTTTGTAGCAGCATTTGATGTAGCAGATACAAAAGTAGGCTTTGATCTAGCAGAAGCCATCTTTGCCAAACCAAACAATGTGATGCGTTTTGCTGAAGTACCAACAACCGGAGTTAAGGTAATGAAAGGACAAGTGCTAGACGGAGTAGATGAAATGCTCAAAGCACTAGTTAAAATCTCATCAGAAAGGGATGTAAATGTTGTAAAAGTCCTCAAAGACTCTGGTGCGGAGATACTCATCAATCTAATTCCAGGTTCAGCTGAAGAAGCAAGCAAGTTCTATGCTAAAGCCGCTCTTGATGCAGGTTGTGCATACATAAATGGCACACCAATATCAATTGCTTCTGATTTGGAATGGAGTAAGAAATTCGAAGAGAAAGGACTTCCTCTTGTGGGTGATGATATTCAGGATCAATTGGGGTCAACAGTCTTTCATCGTAACATACTCCAGCTCCTCGTATCAAGAGGAGTCAGGGTGGATAAAAGCTATCAATTAGATGTTGGTGGTGGTGCAGAGTCACTAGATTCACATCATAGAGGTCGAATGAGAAAACGAGGAGTGAAGAGTGAAGCGATCAGTCAAGACTTGCCATATGACGCACCTCTAGTTGCTGGATCAAGCGACTATGTTGACTTCATGGCAAACGCCAGGGATTCCTACTTTTACATCAATGGTAGACAATTTGGTGGAGCTCCTATCAAAATAGACATTAGAATGGAAGTAACTGATGGACCAAATGCAGGGCCTATATTGATGGACGCAATAAGAGGAACCAAGCTTGCTTTGAAGAGAGGTCTTGGTGGTTCTTTAGAATCAATCTCAGCTTACGGGTTTAAGATGCCTCCAGCCCCTACAACAATGTATCGAGCTGAAAGATGGGTCGAGGAGTTTCTATTAGGAAAGAGAAAGCTCTAGCGAATTAACTGTGTTGCTTGAGATACTCATCAAGCATTGATTTCAAAGGATCAAGTTTACTAATGACAAGAAATTCGGTGTCTTCTCCTATCTCACTCAAAGTTTCATTGAAGGATATTACACTATGAAAATCTTGGATAAGATTCTCTTTTGCGGCTTTGGTTCGAGCTGATGGGTCATAGACAACAATTATGTTTTCAGGCTCAAAGTTCACCACTACGCTCCTACTAAGGTACATCACCTTCTTGCACTTTGGGCATTGGACTCGATTTGCTTTGCCAGATTTCAGGGCTTTAATCATATCTCGGTCTTCAGAGAGGTCAATATGATCCACTACATTTGCTTCATAGACATTCTTGCATTTAGTGCACTTTATTTCTGCTAAACTTGTACTGGCCACAGTTTTCACCTAGACTAATTCGAATTTCATGATATTGCACTTAAGAATTATGCACCGAACATCAGCTCTCAGAAGTTGTTGAATTACCATCTTTTTCTTCTTCTAAACGATCTTCATTTCTGGCTAATTCATCTTCAAGAATATCTTGTAGTACGCCAGATTCTTGACTTTCGGTTTTCCTTTTAAAAAGAATTCCAGTTATGACAGCAGTTAGCGCAATTGAAGCAACAACAATGGGCATTGATTCAAAAAAACCACCGCCTAAGGCAAGTCCACTAAGGGCTATTACTGCTCCAGCAATTGTGACGGCAACTTTCCCTGTGAAATAACTGATTATGAATTTCACTGTATTGTATTTAGTGAGACCGACATAGACAATCAGTGGATCATCAGGCACTGGAGAGGCTGCTGCAATAAAGAGCGCAAGAGCACCCCATTTCTCAACATGTTGCTTCTCCAAATCTAGAGATGATAAACGTGCTTCAGAAAGAACTACTCTTGATCCTCTGACTACATAGAAATGAATCAATTTTGCGAGTGTGGCAGTTATAGCGACAATAACTCCTATGAGAATTGCTTCCACTAGTCCAACAGGCATCAGGATTGAAAAAACTAGGACAGCAGCACCAGAAAGCACCATGTTGCTGGGGCTTAGGAAAGGAATCATGTTTATTGCAAAACAAATAATGAAGAGACCTACATATCCCTGACCAATCATATCCAGTATAAATTGAACAATATTCTGCATGTTTCATGCACCAATGAGGTTACTTGAAGGTATGATTCTCTGAATCAAACTGAAACTTGTTCGACTACGACTCTTTGAACTCCATCAAGAACCTTGAGAGAACTCTCTAGCTCATTTATGTCTGAACTAAGTTGTCCAGGGTTGAAGTAACACTCGTAGAAACATCTCGTTCCTCGGAGACACACTCCCGTTGAGAATAAGAGATCAACGAGACCCGCCCTTTTGAATATTTGAGAGAGTTTGGTCAAGAAGTCATTTGTGAGTTTCCCAATCTCAAGACTTAGAAATAATACTTCGTCACTCTCTAAGGGAAATATCTTAATGAGTCGGTCCTTGTGCACTAGCACCATAAGACCTTGACCTGTTCCCATGGCGTTTTTGAAAGCCTTGGGAAATTTAACGGTTTCACTTTCATCAAAAACTAGTACTTTTCCGGCTGTTGCCCCTTCATAGGTTTCGTCTGACATCAGCATTTGTCTCCGTAGCGAAATCCTGCTGATGTAAGTCCTCAAACTCGTTAATAAGTAAATCTCTACTGTTTGGTCTGATGTGTGGTCCTTTTGTATTGTAATCAAAAACAATACTTTGACCGATTATGAGGTTGTCTGAAACAGAAAAGGGTCCTTTTTATGATATGAGAGAAGTTTCTGAATTGAGAATGCAATATCAATGCGAATACCGCCTGCTTCTAAAACGAAAATTTGGAGAAGCTCATTCATCCATGAGCATTACTGGAACCAAACTGCATCAGCGTGTTGCACTAGTAGAAAATAATCAAAATTTCAAAAGAATTGAAATTCAACTTCTGCCATTATTGGTAATCATTCTTGCGTTGATTATTGGTGTCTTCTGGATACTCGGGTGATTTCATGAGTGATTCAGTCAGCCTTCTTATGTTCATATTATTCTTCTTTGGATTTCTTCTTCTTATTAGAGATCTAAGAACTGGTTTCATATCAATTGGGATGAAGATAAAACGGGCAACTCCAGCGCAATTTAGTTTTTCAGAATTTCTCAAAATGAAATCAAGCCAAGCGATGCTCAATCAGTATTATTATTTCTCAGAGGAAAATGTGAAGTCTTTGGGTCATCGCTACACGGGTAGACTTGATGGAGCGATTCTCCATTGGGAAGAAACCGCAATATTGGACCTAGTAATCGAGTACAAATTTCCTAATTTGTTTCTGCCAAAAAAGGCAAGATCAGAGGATGTCTTTCAATTAGGACTCTATGCCCTTGCGCTTCAAGAAAGTGGTTTTTCATGTTCTTCAACGATGCTCGTAACAATCTATTGTCTTCAGGAAAATGCAAAGAGATGCATCAGAAAGAAAAAATCCAGAAACTGTTGGCAATGCAATGTTGGAAGAAAATTCACGACGAGATTCAGGCCTGAGAGAGTGATAAAAAAACTGAAGCAGTTGGATGAAGTCTGGTATTATGGAAGAAGACCAAAACCTACCAAAGAAGTAAGTCGTTGTAGAATTTGTCCATATAGCGACGGTAGATGCAATTATTCGTCCGTATGAACTTTGATACTGAAGGGATACAGCAACACAGACCTTTTTACCTCACAGATTTAACAAAGAATTGCCATGGTTCATTCATTAACAAGACTTCTTACGCATGTGATGACTGCAAAGAGAGATCTAAAACGTCTTTACTATACCAGCCGTAATCAAGATGCAAAACTAGATGCAAAAGAACTCGTTGCAGCTACAATTACTCTCCAGAAGCTACTCGAAGATCTCATTGCGAAACGTCGAACTATCAAGGTAGCGAAGAAGATATTGGAAGACAAGAAAGCTGAGCTAAATCTTCGTCAGTGGGCAATCGGATTTCCGCGGCGTCTTAAGGATTTCCTCTCAAAAGCAAAGAAGCTGGAACAACAGCATCTTCGTAAATACCAACAAGTACTCCTAGAATATATTAACAACATATGTGCAGAACTTGCAAAGTGGATTGAGGATATTGAAACTCTGAGAGGTATGCCTCATCCACCGAAGGGATAGGCTACCAGCGCAAGCGTGCAGCCATCCCGCCAAAAGCTTTCAGTTGCGCCCCAGATTCTGTCTGATTTGAAAAAACAAGAAGCTGAGACCCATAATTTGCTGTTTCATCATAGAGTTCATCCATCTGATCAGCAAGATCTTCGGAAACCATGATGGTATCAACTCGGCCTTGACGGAGTGCATCCATGACTTCATTCTTACCGTAAGTAACAGTATTAAGTCCCTTCAAAAGGTCACCCATAAAACCATCCCAGGTCTGCCTTTCAGCGTAGATTTCAGTTTCACGAAGCACACGAGATGCTTCCTTCATTGCTTGGTATAAGCCAGTTTCATCAATGATGCTCACTGGAATGATAGTTTCTGCAACCTTCTCTCGTAGACGATAATCCAGGTCACCCTTTTCCAAGAACTCTTGACAGCGAATTGTATTTCCGCCAAAGACTATTGCATCAACATTATCCAAGTTATCAAGGAGAAGTTCGCCTAGCATGCGTGCAACATGCTTGAAGAACTCAAGCATCTTTTCTTCACGAATCCGCAAGTAACGTTTTGCACTCTGCCCACCAGCTCTTGTTTTACCAATAATATAGAAGTCTTCGTCACGGACGAGCTCCATATGTTTCCCACGCAGATATCCTATCGTTACTTTTCCACCTTCAATTAAAACTATAACAACTAGACTCTTTGGCTGAGTCATTGTTTCGAGTTCTTCTGTGACAAATTCACGACCGCAGAGATACACGAATTGCGAAATTGGTGAAGGCGGAACTATAATTTCGCGTATCTCTTCATTTGTACCCCCTTCCTCCTTAATACCGAAGAAGAAGGCAATACCGTTCTGAGGTAGCTGCGTAATCTTGGTGAGTTCACTAAGAATCGCTGTGAGATTATCTGAAACATTCTTTCGATTCGCTTTACTTTTGATGTTCTCTGCACCCGCAAGTTCAGTTCTCACGAAGCTAATGACATCAGTCAGATTCTTTGATGGCGGAATATATATTGTAGTGAAAGAACTATGGCGTCCTTGGTATGCCTTCAACTGCTCTATTTTACGTTTTAACCGATATCGATTCAAGGACACTTTTTGTCACCTTCACACAGTATAGTTTTGCTGATTCTTAAAAATCAGAAGCAAGTCAAATCTGCCAACTGAAAACCTCATTTGAGCATATTTGAACATTACGACATAGCGAATACTATCTAGGCATCTATGAAGACTGTTTACAGTGGTTGGCGACAGATTAAAAAGGTGAAGGCATCGTTGAAACTTTAAACAGGTGAAGGACGGATGGATAACCGCCAATTTACATCAAGCCCATAAGGGATCGTTTCTTGTGCCATAATAGTGAACATCTGGTGGGTCCATCATGGTTGAATCCGAATGTTCTGGGAGTTTTGATTAACACATGAGTGAACAGCTGACAGAAGGCGAGAGAATAGTACTAAGAGAGTTATTGAATCTTGGCCAGCGTGTTCCATCGTCACAGCTTGCAAATAATCTCAAGCAAGGCGATGAGCGAGTAATCTCTATACTCAACTCATTAGCAAGTCGCAGCCTTGTGCAGATTCATGCTAGAGAGATTGTATCATACTCGCTTACAGACGAAGGAATAAGCTATGCTGAGATTGGACTTCCTGAAATCCGTCTTTTTAATGGGGTGAAAAAACTTGGAGGGAAAGCTACCTTCGATGATGCGGTTACTCAAGCAGAATTAGACTCAGAAACTACAAGAATCGCAATGAACTGGGCTCGGAAAAATGGATGGCTAGGAATATCGAAAGATGACGGTGTGACTGTCCTCCAGTGTTTAGCAGATATTGTGGAATCGGATCTGTCTGAGATACTTGGTTCATTGTCTTCAGGAAGATATTTGCTATCAAAAACACATTCTGAATCTTTGAAGATAGCTTTAGAGAGAAAATTAGTTTATGAGATTACCACTAAGAGATTTGAAGCTGAGATTGTCCAAGCTAAAATTAGAGATATCGAGCAGCTGGTTGAAAGTGGTGTGAAAGGGATTGGAGACGTTACTCCAGAGCTTCTTGCAAGTGATGC
Organism: Candidatus Thorarchaeota archaeon; assembly: GCA_048884945.1. Classification (GTDB taxonomy): domain Archaea; phylum Asgardarchaeota; class Thorarchaeia; order Thorarchaeales; family Thorarchaeaceae; genus SMTZ1-45. The sequence continues at coordinate 11,384 of JBHLQJ010000017.1, forward strand.
ATGGAAAACTGCAACTTTCAGACCATATAATGTTGACATACAACCAGCCTATCGTAACTATGGCAAAAAGCATCCATATGCGGAGTTCAATGACTGGTTAAGAGAGATTATGATAGGATTAGGATTCACTGAATGGTTCGGACCATATGTGGAAACTGAATTCTGGGCTCATGATACACTCTTTGTTCCTCAAGATCATGTAGCTAGAGAAGTCCAGGATCAATTCCGCGTCGTGGCCCCATTTAGTCATGGACAAATCATAGACAGGAAATACTACAATACTGTGAAAGAAGTTCACGAGAGTGGCGGAGGAACAGGATCAAAGGGATGGGATTGGCCATACCACGAAGAGATAGCAACACGACTATGTTTGCGTCCTCATACAACTCCTGTTTCGATGAGATATCTCTATGATCATCGTGAAGGCCCTCAGAAGATGTTCATAATTGATAGGAACTTTAGATCTGAAACTCTTAGTGCAACACATGCACAGGAATTCGATCAATGTGAAGGTATCATAATGGACAAAGATTTGACACTGAGGGATTTACTTGGGTATATCACTGCAATATGCAAAGGAGTAGGTATCGAGAAACTGAAGTTCAAACCTGGTCAGTTCCCGTTCACAGAACCTAGCGTCGAAACCTTTGGCAAGCATGATAAGCTTGGATGGATTGAACTTGGAGGTTCAGGTATCTTCAGGCCTGAAGTCACTCAACCTCTCGGAATTACGGACACAGTACTTGCCTGGGGAATTGGAAGTGGGAGACTCTACATGGCTTCAATGGGAATCAATGACATAAGGGACCTTTTCTCTCGAGATTTGAATTGGATTAGGAGGAGCTACTTCATTAGGTAGGTGACAGCAATGATAGTAGAATGTCGAATTGATGATCTTCTTTCCCTAATAGGAAAGAAACTCACCATGCAACAGCTAGAGGATACACTATTTCTGATAAAAGCTGAGGTTGAGAAAATAGATGGAAACATCATTGAGATAGAAGTGAATCCAGACCGACAAGATATGCTATCCACAGAAGGTATAGCTAGGTCAGTCAAGTCATTCTTGGGTATTGAAATAGGATTGAAAAATTATCCTGTTAAAAAATCAGGGAAACAGGTCATTGTCAAACCAGGGCTCAGAAAAATCAGACCCTTCATTTGCTGCTCAATAATTAAGGGTGTAGCGTCTGATGATGAGTTGATAAAGGAGTACATGCACCTACAAGATGCTTTAACGTCAACGCATGGAAGAAATAGAAGCAAAGCCAGCATCGGGCTATATGTGTACGATGACCTTGAATTCCCTGTGATTTATGGATTATATACTCCCGAGAAAATAAAATTCATACCATTGGGATACGAGAGAGAGATGGATGGTCCAACAATTCTAGAACAGCATGAGAAAGGAGTTGAATTCGGTCAAATTATCCAGAAACATAAGAAATGGCCATTACTATTTGACTCCAAGAATCAAGTTTTGAGTCTCCCTCCAATCATTAATAGTAACCATTTAGGACGAATAACCACAGAAACTAAGAACATATTTGTAGAAGTCACAGGAACACATCTGCCCACTGTCAATCAAGCTTTGAATATTATTACTGCCTCCCTTGCTGAAAGAGGGGGTAAGATTGAATCAACTACGGTCGTATATCCAGATGGATCTATTAAGGAAACGCCAGATTTTAAGCCAGATCGACTGAGAATCAGCACATTGGATGTGAATTCGCTAATAGGTCTTGATCTATCTGAAAGTGAGATTATCAAAGCATTGGAAAAAATGGGTTATGGAGCCAAAACAACAAAAGCCAAGCAAGTTCAGGTATTCATCCCAAAGTTCAGAATGGACATTCTTCATCCCGTTGACATAATCGAAGACATAGCTATCGGATATGGATACGACCGATTGGTGCCAGCTATGCCTGAAACAATGACACTAGGCAAAATCAATCCAACAACTAGAGTCAAGAACAAGATTCGAGACCTAATGATAGGAATGGGCTATCAAGAAGTCTTGAACTACATCATGAGTTCTCCAGATTTGTTGAATGAGAAAATGCTTCGAAATCGACCACTGGTGGTAACAGGAAATCCAAAGAGCCGAAACTACTCTGTCCTCAGGAACTCTCTGCTACCAATTCTTCTTGATTTCATCTCACAAAACCAGCACGCGGATTATCCGCAGAAGATCTTCGAGGTTGGAGATGTGGTAATTCCTGATGAATCAAAAGAAACCTGCACAGACCAGGTTCCGTCAGTCTGTGGAATATTGACAGATGCAAAGGTCAACATTACCAGCCTCATGACTGAGATAGGATTTCTATTACGTAATCTTGGATTAGACAAACGGTTCACATTTGAATCAGAAAAGAACACCGACTTTGTTGAAGGTAGGTGTGCAAGCATCAAGATTAATGATGAACCATGGGGAACTTTCGGAGAGATTTCTCCCAGGATACTGTCTAACTTCGGAATTGGTTATCCAATCGTGGCTTTTGAGATTCATATTCCAAGAAATGCAGATTGGATTACGTAAAAAACTAAATTAAAACCAGGTTAATCTCCGCAGAAAAGATATAAAACAAGACTCGTGAAGAATGAGAGTACGTCCTGAAAGCGACAACTCGGGGTTGCCAATGCATGACGCAGAGAATTGATACTTCAGATACCATATCTGACGCAGACACGTCCGATGGATTTGAAGGGTATAAGTTTCGTGTAGTCTTACTAGGAGAGGCAGCTGTCGGGAAAACATCGCTTGTGAGGAGATATACTGAGAACGTCTTTGATGAAGAATACAAGCAGACCATTGGAACGACATTCGCGACAAAGGACATTGATGTGACAGATAGTGAGGGCAGTATCCGTAGGGTTCGTTTGAACGTTTGGGATATGGGAGGTCAATCAACATATAGAGAACTTCGAAGGCAATTCATGAAAGGTGCATCTGGCGCTATTATTGTCTATGATGTTACGCGTCCTGAAACATTCATGGCCATGAACAATTGGTTTGAGTCATTTAGAGAAGTTTGTCCGGCTTCACCTATTATCATTAGTGCCAACAAGGTAGACCTCGCAGATCA
>JBHLQJ010000017.1:14479-20225 GCA_048884945.1 Candidatus Thorarchaeota archaeon
CCCGCAGGAGCCCGGGTTGATGCTTCGCGATTGGTTCCAAGCAGAGTATTTTGAAACTTCGGCAAAAACTGGTGATGAAGTAGGCAATGTGTTTACTCGCATTGCTGAAGTTGTTCTGGAAAAAGCTCTATCAGAGGCTAAAGGTCCGCTCATATAGACTTTTCCAGACGAGGTGAAAAGAAATATGAAAGTAAGAAACTTCATGACTTCATTAATCATTACAGCAGAAGTTGATACGCCTGTGATAGATGCAGTCAGACTAATGGCTGTTGAAGATGTTGGAAGTCTCTTGGTCACAAAAGCAGATGTTCTAGCAGGAATGGTCACCCTTCGTGAGGTGATTGGAGCGCAACTCCTCTCTGACGAATTATACCAGACTCTTCGTTTGGAGGATATTATGACCACACCTGTTGTGACCATCGGACCAGAAGCAGATATTGGGCAAGTAATCACATTAATGAATCAAACAGGGAAACGACATATTCCAGTCATAGAAGGGAATGATATCATTGGCCTAGTAGCTACCACAGATATAATCAGAGTACTTGCGGCTGTGAAGCTTATTGCTGATGGAGCACCAATGGTTGAGGATTAAGCAGGTTTGTATTTTGGTATCTCGTCTTTGATTTCTTTCTTGAGCTTGATCACATCACGAGCCTGGAGTTCATGGCGTTTCTGATATCCTCCCACAATTCCAGCCCATCTGTCAATATGAACCATGATTGGATCACTTGGTACAATCTTTGAAATGGCCGCTTTTGCCTCAGCCATTGAATCAAGAACATCTCCTGCTATGCAACCCATTTTTAGAGATTTAACGATTGAGTTTAAATGCCCGGCAATCTGCATAGCACGGTCTGCTGGAAGAGCTGTTGGAGCAATGATAGGAGCAGGTGCAGGCTCAGGAACTTCTACTGGTTCAGGTTCTGGAGGAGGAGCGGGTGTTGCTTTTGGTCGTGGAGCTGGTGCGACAGGTTCCGGAGGTGCAGGCTCAGGCATCTTGGTCAACATCTCATCGATGAGCTCAATCATTTCATTCCTGAGTTTTTCCATGGATTGTTGTACAAAGACTCGAATTGCCCCAACTTCTTGAACAACCATGTTAGCAAGAGCCTCTTGATTATCTGGAGGTGATGCGGCTGAAGTCTGTTTTCCTACTGCAGCAATAATCTCATCCTTGGCAACTCGCACCTCCGATTTTATCTCAGTCACTGTACCAAGAATCGTGATCATGCGTTTTAGAGTTTCACCAAGTTGATTGATACTTTCTTCTATCTTCGTTAAACGACCAAGAAATTGCTCTGCCAGGGTAGTCACCACCAATCGATATTACATCCGCATATGGAAAATGTCAAGTATAATCCTTACTATGATAGACCCATTTTTGTATTCCGTTTCATTCTCAAAAATCATATGATAGCTCGATAATATACTCAGAACTATTATTAACCCAACTATGGCAGAAATAGATGGTAGTGAAACTTAGGACGTTGTGCCATGGCGATGGAAGATGCTAGTCATATGCTCAAAATGGTCGCTCTAGGTAATGGAGCAGTTGGCAAGACTAGCTGTATTAAGAGATACACAGAGGACAGTTTTAGTGAGCGTTACATTGCTACCATTGGCACAACATTTGCTCTGAAAACTGTTAATTCTGTATCGCCAAGTGGTAGTACAATTACTGCCCGTGTTGTTCTTTGGGACCTTGCAGGACAGCCAACCTACAACGAACTCAGACGTAGGTACATGGCTGGTGCGTCAATGGCAATCATCGTATATGATGTGACCAGACCTCAGACCTTTTTGGATATTGGTGAATGGTTCACCAAGTTTATCACTGTGTGTCCAAACGCTGTAGTCGCGGTCGTTGCGAATAAGATTGACCGCGAAGACAGATTAGTTCCTCCAGAAGCTGGCAAAATGGTTACTCAATGGTTGGATGTCTTGCATTATGAAACCTCAGCAAAGACGGGGGAAAACATAAACACCCTCTTTACTGATCTAGTCCAGAGGGCAGTAGCAAGACAAGCTGAGCTTGGTCAGTTTGACCAGGTATCAGGAACCCAACCCCCAAAACCGTTCAAGCTAGGCGTCTGAGAGGACTACTAGGAAGGATCTGAATGGTGCCAAAACTTCGGTATCTAAAAGGTGGGATTGGACATCTTTTTCTTTTATTAGTAAACTTCTCCGTTTTAGTGGGAATTATTGAGAGCCTTCAACTCTTTACACCATTCTTGCCTTTCCTAAATGCATTGGTTTTAGGATACATGCTCTGCCATACATTCATCCTGCTCTCGATTCAACAAGGCATTCAAATTCTGGAGCTCATTCGCATGCGGATGCCTACTTTTCTCATTACATATTACTTTGAAATTAGTGATGAAGAAACAATAAAGGTGCCACTTTTTGATCCAACTAAAAGTAGGTTGGCTGTAATCATACTACTTCTTGTACTAACTGGTGGACCAATACTTTATCCAATATTTGCAGTCTATGGCTTCCTGCTTGTATGGGGACATCTCACCATTTTGGCACTCGACCCAGCACGTATCGTATGGTACTTCGGTATATTCCTAAATTACGCTCCTCCACTGCTACTCATTATTGCGGCAATTATTATTGGTTCAATTGTGATGATAGAAATGAAACATGTATAGATATTAAAATCGAATTGTAGAATCTACAATTGTATCGGTTCTCTTTGGACCGACAGAGAGCAATGCTACCTTTGAACCGGTTGAACTTTCTATGAAACTAAGATAGTTTTGCAATTGTACAGGGAGGTTATCTAAGTCATAGGATTCAGAAGATATTCCAATCTCTTCAGACCAGCCATCTAGTTCTTCATAAATAGGACTAGCCTCGGAAAGAGTATCTGCACATGCAGGAAATGTCTTCGTTTCGCTACCATTGATATCATATGCTACACAAACTCTGAGAGGATTAATCCCAGATAGAACATCTATTTTTGTTAAGGCAAGATGTGAACACCCATTTAGATGAATTGCATATTTTAATGCAACAAGATCTAACCAACCACATCTTCGAGGACGACCTGTGACTGTTCCAAACTCCTTTCCGCGGCTTTGTAGTTTCCGTCCTATGGCTTCTTTAAGTTCTGTAGGAAAGGGACCAGTTCCAACTCGAGTCATGTACGCTTTACAAACCCCAAGCACAGAATCAAGTCTTGAAAAAGATAGTCCGGTTCCAATAGATGCGGCAGCTGAAACACAATTTGAGCTAGTGACAAAGGGATAGGTCCCATGATCTATATCAAGTAAAGTACCCTGAGCACCTTCAAATAGAACACGTTTACCAGAGTCAAGAGCGGATTCTAGATATTCTCCTGAATTACCTACATAGGGCAATAATTTCTCAACAACAGATGAAAATGATTCCAATGAAGTTATAGATGGATCCTCAACCTCGGTTTCATATACTTTCTCAATAATTGATTTCGATGCAGACTCAAGCACCAACCATTGTTCATTATTCAGTCGAGTAAAATCACAGAACCTTATACCTAACCTAGCTACTTTGTCAGAATATGTAGGACCAATTCCTCTTTTTGTCGTTCCTAGTTTCTGAATGCCTTTCGCATTTTCATTAAGACCATCAATCTGAATCTGAAAAGGTGTGATTAGATGGGCACGGTCACTAATCAACAGATCAACATCTATGTTAGCTAACTGGAGAGCTTTGATTTCTTCTATCAGAACTATCGGGTCAACAACAACACCATTCCCAATCACAACTTTCTTTCCACGCACTGCTCCAGTGGGTATGATTCTGAATTTGTGAGTATTGTCGGCAACCATCACAGTATGTCCTGCATTACTCCCACCTTGAAATCTTGCCACAATATCGAAGTTCTCAGATAAGAAATCAACAATCTTGCCTTTCCCTTCATCGCCCCATTGAAGTCCTACAACAACCAAGCTCTGTGGTGATTTCATATTTCAGAGCAACTTTTAGTTGCAGATAACCATTCTGCTCAATGTTGAATTTAGGTTGTCATGGTCTAATTTAAATTCCAGAGCGCCTTTTGGATGTTGATAGATATTGAAGAGACCTGATGTTGTCATTGTTGGAGCTGGCTCAGCAGGATGTGTTACTGCAAGAAGGTGTGCAGAGCTTGGATTGAAGACACTCATTCTGGATAGAAAGCCAAAAGAAGAGATAGGTCAAAAAGTGTGTGGAGATGAGGTTAGTAAAGCTCATTTTGAAGCGACAGGAATAGATTATCCAGAGGACAAAGAAATTTCGTCAGTAATTGCAGGAGCTGATGTTTATCCTCCTAATATGAAAAACGAATTAAAGGTCAGGGATTGGGCAGATTTTGACGGGTGGACAGTGAATCGACTCATTTTCGGGCAAAGACTCTTGCGTGAAGCTATCAACGCAGGTGCAACTTTCATTCCAAATGTCCATGTTGGAAGCCCCATGATGATAGGTGATCAGGTCACAGGTGTCCAGTATAAGGATCTCTCCTCAGGAGATTCAGTCATAATAAAGAGCAAGGTCGTTGTTGATGCAAGTGGATTTGCAGCAGTAATTCGAAACAAATTAGACAATGCCTTGGTTGAGAAGGACATAAGCAAAGAGGACATCGCTCTTTGTTACAGGGAAATTCTTACCTTGAAGATGCCTTTGGCAGAACCTGAAGTAGCTCGTGTCTTTCTTGGAGGAGAAATTGCACCAAAAGGATATGGCTGGATTTTTCCAAAAGGCGCAAAGGAAGTTAATGCAGGTATTGGTATAACTGGGGGCGAAGGTCGAGGTTCACCAAAATCGCACTTTATGAAATTCAAAGAAACCTATCCACTCCTTTTTGGGACTAAGGTGATTGATGGAAAAGGAGGTGCAGTACCTGTTCGGCGACCTCTAAAGAGTCTAGTTGGAGATGGTGTTGCTTTTGTTGGAGATGCAGCATTACAAGTCAATCCAATCCACGGTGGAGGGATTGGACCGGGTATGAGAGCAGGAATAATCTTGGGTGAAGTAGTTCGAGGTGCAATAGCTAAAAGAGATGTTTCTGCAGATGGACTTTGGTCATATAACACTCGATACCTATCTAGTTATGGTCAGAGGCTTGCATCGCTTGAGATTTTCAGAAGACTCCTCCAAAGTGTGTCTGATGAAGATATGGACTTTGGTTTCGAAAGGAAACTATTAGAAGCTGAAGACCTCATGGCTGCAAATCGTGGTGACGGCCTCTCACTTAGTATCGTTGATAAATTGAAGAGAGTAAAGAGAGGAGCAGGTAGGATTTCACTTTTGATCAAATTACAGAAAGCCGCAGGATTAATGAAGAAGATGAGCAAAGCTTACAGCAATTATCCAAACAGCCCAGATAAACTGGAGAGCTGGGAAAAAACGGTTCTAGATATCATCGAATCAGCTAATTTCGAATAGAAAGAGTCGGATGGTCTCTGAGAGACCACCAAACTTCTATAATCAAACGTCGCGAATGCCTTCTTTCAAGACAGTAAATACTGCTTCACCTTCAGGGAGATTAGGTGAGTCCACAAGGCGACAAATTCTCCGTTCACCTTTTGACTTTCTGAGATAACATCGAGTCTGAGGTACGTGTGCAAGCACATGTCCACCTACTGGTGCTGTTGGATCTCCAAAGAAAGCATCAGGTCGAGACATCACTTGATTTGTGATATAGACAGCCATGTTGTTAATCTCTGCACCTCGCTGGAGATGATGTAGATGTTTGTTCAACTTCTGTTGTCTTGCT
>JBHLQJ010000018.1:0-12915 GCA_048884945.1 Candidatus Thorarchaeota archaeon
ATCATCGTCAGTTTTCATCTCGCCAATAGGGCTCTCTATTTGATACGGACTGCTTGAATGCTTGCTGAATGGCCTTCTCCTGCTCGAGTTGTCCGTCGCAGGGGAACACCTCTACAACATTGTCCTGTCTATATAGACATGGCTTCAATTTTCCGTCAGAGGTCACTCTCAGGCGAGTACAGCCTTCGCAGAATTCTGTGTTGTGCATTGGTCTGACAATCTCTACTGATACGTTTCGTTTCGAATCGATGGGAATTGTGTACAAAAATCGATTTTGTGAGCTACGCTTTTCAATCCTGATGCTTCGATTCTTGAGTTCCTCCTCAAGAGGTCCTAAGTCCACCCAGAGGTCATCTATGTTCTGTAAATCACTGTCTGGTATTTGCTGCATTTCTATTATTTGCAATGTAACTCCCATATCAGAAGCAAAGTCCATCATTTCCCAAATAGTATCATCGTTATAGCCTGCAATAACAGTCATGTTCACCTTAACGGGAGTAAGCCCAACCTCAACTGCTGTCTTGACACCCCGTTTCACCCTCTCTAAATCTCTTGAACCAGTTATTTTGAAGTAGACCTCTGGATCCAATGAATGAATACTAACATTGACTCGAGAGAGTCCTGCATGTTTTAGGCTCAGAGCCATATCTTCCAGCAAAAGACCATTCGTTGTCATAGAGAGGTCTGTGACCAGAGGTGAGATTCTCTTGACAATATCTAGAATATCAGTTCTCATCAGCGGCTCCCCGCCTGTGAGTTTTACTTTTCGTATACCATGTGCACTAGCATGTTTTACTATCTGCTCGATTTCATCTAGACTCATCTCATTGCCTATATCGTTCTCTCCCTCGTGGTGACAGAAGAAACATGAATACGAGCACCTCTGAGTCAGAGATATTCTAAGGGTGTCAATACGTCTTCCAAAATCATCAACATATGATGGACCTTTGGAAGAGTGACTCTTTGCATGAAGAAACTCAGACTTGGAACTAGACATAGCTGACGGCACTTCACGAAGCGGCAATAATAAGTGTTATGTTTGGTAAAACATATCGATAGGAACTAGAAGGACTAGTCAGCCATTTTCCTCAAAATACCCGAACAGACGATGCCTTGAAAGTGACATAAACCTCATCCCCGAGCTCAATGCCAAGCCGACTCTGTGACGTATGAGTGATTTGAATCATCAGATTCACTCCGATATCAACAGTCAAGAGTGCAGTTGACTCGCGAGCATCAATCTGAATCACTTTTCCTTTGAGAGAGTTCCTAGCACTTGAAAGAACCGCTTCACGTGACACAATGATATCTTGGGGTGGAATATACACGGTCACTTTTCCCTCGCCCCTACCAATGGCTTCTATCGTGACTCCATTCTCAAGCTCAATAGTCACAAGTCTTTTCTCTTGTTCCATTTCGCCATTTGCTCTTGCGTAACCTGAGAATGTGTTGCTTTTGTATTCATCTTGCAATAAACCCTCCAACTCAGATCTGAAAATCTCACTGACTGTGCCAACTTTTGATACTCTTCCATGATGAAGTATCGCAGCCCTATTTGCCAGGACCTCTGCTTGCAAGAAATTGTGTGTGACCATTACAATTGTGGTGTCTCTCTCTGCGTTCAGGCGCTTCAATGTTGCCTCGACAATCTCTGCGCTCTCATTATCTAGGTAAGCTGTTGGTTCGTCTACCAACAACATCTCAGTATCAAGCGCTATCGCCATCGCCAGTGATGCTCGTCTCTGTTCTCCTCCTGATAATGTTCTAGCTAATCTGTTCTGCAAGTCCGATAGCTGAACCAACTCAAGAGTATCGAGGACAGTTCTTCTTACCTCATCCTCTGCAACCCCACGTATCCTGAGTCCGTATGCCACATTTTTGAAAAGAGTCGTGTTGAACAGAGTGGGTTTCTGAAACACCATTGGTGCCTGTCTTCTGAGGTCTTGTCTATTGGTATCAGTAACGAGTTGCTCCTGAAAGAAAAGATCCCCTTCTGATGGCTCGAGGAGTCCAGCGATGACTCGCAGAGCTGTGGTTTTTCCTGCACCGTTTGCACCGATGATTGAGAACATCTCTCCTGAATTGATTGAGAAGCTCACATCATCAAGTGCTCTCACACTGCCAAACGATACCCCAACGTTCTCTAATTGGATTATTCCCATAGCCACCACTGTACCCTTTTTCGTAAAACTCCAAGCCCTGCATTCACAATGAGAATCAATGCAAGCAGAATTAGTGTGAGTCCAAGACCGAGTGCTATCTCTCCCCTAGTTGTTTCAAGAGCAATTGATGTCGTAAGGACTCTTGTTAGTCCTCTGATATTTCCTCCAATCATTAGGGCGACGCCAAGCTCAGCAATTGCTCTACTAAAACTGGCTGAACCAGCTAGTAGAATTCCACCAAATGATTCTCGAACAACTGAGAATGCTGCTGCTTTCCCATCTGCCCCGAGAGTGAGTGCTAGGTCTCTAATCGATTCATCAACACTAGTGATGGTTTCAGTCGTGATGCTAATCATTATTGGTAAGACAAGAATAGTCTGGCCAACGATGATTCCAATTGGTGTATACAGCAAATCTAAGAATCCCAGAGGTCCTGCATTAGAAAATGCAAGATAGAGGACGAGACCTAGAGCGACAGTTGGCAGACCTATCAGTGAATTGAATCCACCTATGAGAATCGATCTCCCTTTGAACTTTTTAAGCCCCAAAAGAAGTCCCGCGGGCAGTCCGATTGCAGAAGCTAGTAGTGCTGCAGATCCAGAAACAAAAAGGCTTTGCAATGTTATCTGAATCAGATCACTTTCAACTGTCATGTCTTATCTCATCCTCTCTTCAAATTATAAGATTCTCATCTAGCCATAGAGTCCATAATCGCCAGTGCGCCAACTTGGAGGACATTCGTATAGGGTTCCACCTTCATTGAAGAAAGCATAGTCTCTTATCCATCCAAAGATTTGTGATGGTGACTCTGTTTCAAGAATGTCGACTGCTGGGAAGAAAAGTCCCTGTCCATAGTCCGCTATGCCATAGTCCGCAATGACCTGCTGTACTGACGAGCTCACAAGCCATTGGAGAAAATCCATTGCCAAACCGAACTTCACAGAGGTGACAGTTGTGCTATTTACTGCGATTGCAGAATACACATTCAGAAGGTCTTGACCTTCCTCAACAAGCTGTTCAAGTGTAATCAAACCATCTGCTCTATATTTCAAGTAGGTGCCTATGTCAGACAGTGTATACAATGACTGTTCGTCTGCAACATTTAGGGTTGAGCCCATACCCTGTCCTGACGACAAAAACCATTGCATATCTCTAAGTTCTGTATAATTGTAACCAGCAGCAGTCCAGAGTGCAATCTCTTTTGCGTTTGTACCTGAAAGGTCATCACGACTCACCCAAAGGCTCGTATTGTGGTCATGACCATAGTCGTAAATCCTCTGTAATGCTGTAATCGGATCTGTTTGATTTATTCCGGCTACATCACTTGAGGGGCCTACAATCGTGAAATAGTTGTACGCGAAAATCTTCCTATTCACTCCATAACTTGCATTCATGAATAGATACTCCTGAGAAGGCGAGTGAGATAGAATCATATCTGCATCGCCATTCATTGCATGTGTTATTGCTATCCCAGTTCCGGCGGAAATGAATGCGAGGATGACATTTGGATTATCTTGTTCATATCTTTCCTTTAGCAGGTCCAACAGACCTGTGTCATAAAGACTAGTGGTTGTTGAGATTGTTAGAGTTTCCTTTCCTTGAGTTTGCATCCAGTAGATGTAAAGACTTGCTCCAGCGACTACACTTATGATTATTATCGCTGTACCAGCTATCTGTGTCTCTCTGCGCATAGTGTAGTACACTCCGATATGTTTCTATGGACATATCGGCAGTTTGGCGCACCTCGGCTCTATATTACTGTTTCTGAAAGCACTATCAACTGGTCCACAAATAGTGTGTTTCCATTCTACTCAACATCAACAACTGAAGAGACCCTTTCAATTGAGACTTCAACAAACTGTGAGTCATCAATTGTCATCTTGATAGCACTCTCTGGGCACACTTCAACACACCTTCCACAACCTCTGCACTGTTCAGAGATCACAGATTTTTCATTTATGAGAGATATTGCATCTACAAAACAAATACCTTCTGTACATGTACCACAACCGACGCAAGCATCAGTGACATCGACATGAACCCCGTGCATCTTTGTGACCTTCCTGCCAATCTCTGGGTTCAAATCTGGAAGGATTTTCCAAAGACAACAGCAGGGACAGCAGTTGCAGATGGTCAGCAGCTTGTTTCCAGGCGATACTCCTAACCATGAGGCATCAAGCTTGTTTCGTCCAATTAATTGAACGAGCCCTGCTTCTTGGCAACTCCTAGCATATTCATGTGCCTCTTCCTTTGTGACACGTCGTCCAAGTTCTGGATTGATTCCATATATTGCTTCACCCAAAAATAGACATCCATAGTGAATTGGGTAATCCTCGCACTTGGACGCATCTCGACATAAACAGAAATTCATTATCCAATGATGGTTTGCCTTCTCAATGAAGTGATGAACTATCTCTGATGGAAGTGGAGTTTCTTCAGGACGTTCAAGATGTTGATTGATCTGGATGGTCTTTTTTGCTATGTTGTCCTTTGGGAGATAGATAATATCATCGCCCTCAAAGAGCATCTTATCGACGACTTTTCCCAAGAATGGAATATTGGTTGCTTTCGCTATCATTCTTCGATTCGGGAAAGACTTCTTCAGAAGCCTGACAAACCACATAGGTCGAGCCATAATGACCGATGCTGCATTGCCACTGATATTCCTATCGTAACGAGTTTGAATGGCTATGGTCATCTTCTTATCTAGGAAACATTGTTGTTTCAGTGATGACAGTTCGTGAGATACTTCAGCTTGGAAATCCTCAGTTATACCAAAAATCTGGGGATGTAATCCCATCAGAGCTTGATAGTATACCTAAGATAGTCCAAGACCTGCACGACACCATGATGGATTTCAGAAGGAAGTATGGTGTTGGTAGGGCTATTACTGCGCCTCAGATTGGTGTTATGAAACGAATCATCTACATGCATATTGATTCTCCTAGCGTTTTCCTGAATCCGAAACTCACGAATCTTAGTGAAGAGATGTTTGAAGTCTGGGATGACTGTATGTGTTTTCCAGACCTTCTCGTCCGAGTCCTGCGACACACACGATGCAGCATTGAATATAGGGATACTGAGTGGAATCTCAAAGCAATGAAACTAGAGGATAGCCTCTCAGAACTGCTCCAACATGAGTACGATCATCTGGATGGTATACTAGCAGTCATGCGAGCCAGAGATAGTAAGTCCTTAGCGTTAAGAGGTCAGATCTCCAAGTGATTCCCCAGTTTATTCAAAGAATGCTTAATAATCGGTTTACGGACAAGAACGGACGCAAGTGAGGAAAATGAGAAGCAGATCGATGTGCATTCTTTTTACAACACTGTTGGTTTCTGCGGTGATTATTGGTGGTTTATACCTGCTATTCAATCTAGAGGAATTAGTTGACTATGATGAAACTGAAGTCATCTATGAGGAAACCTATCCAAGTACGGTGAATCTTTCAATCTATTATGATGTCTGTTTTCACAATGTGACATTCAATGTGGTCGACGATCCGGGTTTCATAATCAAAATTAATTGGAAACTCACAGTTCTTGTTGAGGGTGCAAAAGGAAAGAACACACGCCTGCAAGTGACACATATCTCGAATGACCAGTATTTATCCATCCAAATCCTGAAAGAAAATCCCAACGATGTCTGTGCATTGAACAAGGGAGATGCAGAAGCATTCGTTAATGTTACCATCAATAGGGCATATACTATTGATATTGATGCGTATGCTGGACATGGAAATATGAATTTGACTGCCAACAATGCAACTTTTCAAAACATCGGCTTTCATCATGGCATAAATTGTCCGGGCAATAATACCATAGACATAATGAACTCGGTGGTATATGGAGACCTGGTCTGTCAAGTTGCCACTGGTCATTTTCTGGTGAGACTTGAGAACGTGGAAATTAGAGGCGAATTGATATGTGAGCCCCTGACGAGTGGAACGCTGATTCAAATAATGTAAACTTTCTGTGACAATCAAAAATCCACTCTAGGGTCTGCTTCAGCTTGCGTGATGCAGTGCGTGATAGCAAACCTGCTGTTTAGCGAACCACTGACTAAAAGCTGTTTATGTAAAAGGGCTAGACGCAATTTCACATACCTTAAACATAAAGAGTGTTGAAAACAGTATCCTCATATGCTCTATAACCACAGGGATTTACTATAGAGAGAGGATACAGCCAATGAGATACCTACGTATAATTATCATTCTCATTATCATAATAGCAGTTGGAATAATAGCTGGAGGTGCCGCTTACGGTTGGTGGCTCGGACAGACTATCTACATTACCATGTTCGATGCCAAAGCGAGTATTGGTTTTTGGGAAACTTGGACATTAGAAAACAATGTTTTCACAGCTTCTCTTCTACTGGCCATCCTCAGTAGCTTCATCACTATTTGGACTCGGTCCACCTCGTTGTCATTCATCTCAGCTCTTTCTCAGACTGGTTCCTATCTGAGGAAATTGGATATTCGCACTGCAATTCTATGGCGCTTACTTCAACTGGGTGGATTCTTTCTCTACTATGTATCAATCGGGGGCTACTCTCTTACAGGTCAGAATGTAGCATTTCTGATGATGCTGATGGGTGATGGGTCAATTTCCGTTACCCCCAATCAGATTGGGACTCTCTTTTCACTACCATTTTATCCCGGAACAACCGCTGCTTCAATTCAAGATCTTATTCCCGCAATGGAGGCGTATCAACTCTATGTAGGGCTTATCTCTACGATTCTGGTTGTTACAGCAGCACGGCTTGTTCTAAGCGTGATCACCGACCTGTTGTTGCAGCGTCGCGATATTTTCGTCGTAGTTTCAAAAGGGCTTCTTGTAGTTTCACTCGTATTAGTTCTGGAAATTCTCAGTGTACCTACTTGGACAGTCAATGCTGGTACCTGGATGAGCTATTTAGCTCTGATAATTGGTCTAGGCGCGAGTCTTATTGGCTCTGTTGTTTTCATGGTTGTACGAGTCAGGTCCGGAGATGTTCAGCAGCGTTTGAAGAGTAAGATTGCATCTCTTGAGGGAGACCTGGCCAGACTCCAAGGTGAACTTCTCTCTCTCCGTCAAGAGTATGAAGCTGGAGCAATTGGTGCTGAAGATTACAGAACCAGAGTAAACATGCTCATGGAAGATCGAATTCATATTTCGAATGAGCTCAGGAGACTCAAGATTGAACGATTATTCCCTATAGGCGGATCTCAGAAGAGCTTCGGATTAGTTGCAGCATTCTTAATCGTGATTGTTGTCATGCTTCCAGTCATCCAAGGACTATACTATGGCATCCAAATGGATGGAGATCGATACATCGAATGGAAATTCAATTTGCAGACTACAAAGGAGATTGAAATCACAACCTGGGCCGCTGGACTGAGTGGGTTTGAGATAAAACCAATTGAGTCACTTACGGTCAACACTACACCTGAGAGCGAGATTGAATCACTTACGAGTGTCCGCCAGTGGGACCAGACAGCGAGTTATTTACGGATGCGGAATCAGATAGGTACGAACTGGATGCAACTTGCAGACTCAGACATAGTACTGCTAAAAAACCATGAATATTGGATTGCTCCTCTTACATTTGATACAAGTGCAACATGGACTAGCTTCATCAATCAGCACATCCTCTATACCCATACTGAAGGTATTGTTGTCCTTGATGCCTTCAGTGGCGAGCTTGTTGAGGATGCCAATCTCGTTTCCCTTTTCAATCGGACTAAAGATGTGAATTTCTACTATGGAGAAGGTCGGGGATTCAATGATGTTGTGTTTGTGAATGTCCCCAACTTTCAAGAGGTAGGCAACACAACATTCGAGGGGGTGCAAGACTACACACTCAGAGGTTTCGAGTCATTCTTCTACTTCTTCACAATGGGACCTGAGGCTTGGTCTTACCTAGGCAGAGATATGGACATGCTTGTAGAACGAGATGTTGTATCAAGAGTCAGCTCCGTTATGTTGCAAGGCCTATCTGTTGATAGCGATCCATATGTTGTAGTCAGTCCCACTGGAGATCTCTATTATGCAGTATCCATCTACATCGATTATCGTCTGTCAACTGGTTATGCGCATGAAAATTACATGCGATTCATGGGCCTCTGTCTAGTGGACATTGAAACCGGTGGGATGGAGTTCTATTCTGCACCCCATTCCGATGAAGGGCTGTTTCTAGACATTACATACAGGAACTACTATGATTGGCAGGAAATGCCCGGCTGGCTTCAGTCACAGCTGAAATGGCCTGAAGACCTTTATGAACGGCAACTTGAGATAGCATACATATACCATGTGAAGTCTGGTGAACAATGGAGCACTGGTGTTGACTTCCATCAAGCACCTGATGATTCTGACACCCGATACGTGATAATGAATATCGAGGGTGTGGAACGTTTCGTCGCCTATCATAACAGTGAGTTCCGTACGTTGGTAACAGGGAGTTCTGCACATAACCTTGCAGGCATCTATATCATGGGATGTGGTGACACAGATTTTGGGAATTTGACATTTTATAAAGCAGGAGAGGATGGCTACTCGAACTGGCTTGGTCCTATTGCAGCACAGCAAGCATTCGAAACGAATGATAAAGTGCGGACGCAGCTTCAGCTCTGGGGTGAGCATCGATATGGGAACCGTCTGCTGTATCATCTAGGTGGTGAATTATTCTTCGTTATTCCCGTCTTTCTTGAGGTTGAAACATCTCAAAACCGAGTTATCCAAAAGTTAGGCGGTGTTGGTTTGGTCGACGTGAAGACTGGTGATCGTGTTGAACTCGGAGAGAGTGTTGTCGAAGCCTACTACAAGATGTTTGGACTACTGAATCAGACCATAGTGGAAGAGGGCGAAGTAGGTTTCGAAAGCATCATTTTCAATCCAGTCACCATCAACTCTGGCGAGTTCTCCAATCTAGTGACTTTAATGCGAAACAACGACAACGTGACACAGCACCTCTACATGGATATCGTTGTTGCTCCCTCAAGCAACTTCTCGATATTCTGGCATGGGACCGAAGTTACGCCAACTATCTATGCTGGTGAGAATCAGACTTTCACCCTTGATATCGGCAATGTTGGGCCCGGAGATTTGTATGGAACAACTCCTAGGGTGACAGCACTCCTGCCTGAAGGTATCGTACTAGCTCAATACTTGGTGCAGATCATCTTACGTACTGATGATGGTGTCGTTGACCAAATCAGCTTGTTACTGACAATCACCTAGATCAGGTTTGATCTATACCACGCCACAGTACGGTCAAGTCCGTCTGCAAAGGAGACGATTGGAGAGAAACCTAGGACATGTGAGGTTCTCTCCATACTCCCAATGCTGTCTTTCACATCTCCTTCCCGAGCTTCACGATGAATAATATCAGAGGTTGAGTCTGAAACAGAGTCTTTCACCAAGTGTGCGAGTTTCAGAATGCTGATAGACTCAGGTCCTGATAGGTTCAAAATGCGACTAGAAGAGTCCTCAAGCTGAGAGCCTTGATATGTGGCTTTAGCAACATCTTCAACATAGATGAAACTCCTAGTTTGACTCCCATCGCCATCTATCGTGATGGTTTCATTTCGAAGTGCCTGATTGATGAAGATTGAAATCACTCCGCTGTACTCAGAATCCTCTTGACGAGGTCCAAACACATTGAAGTATCTAAATATCGTTGTAGGGAGTCCGTAGAGGTTCTTGTACGAAGTGCAATATAGTTCAGCTGAGATTTTGGAAGCTGCGTATGGACTTTGAGGATCCAAAGGAGCGTCTTCATTGGTAGGAAGTCTATCTGGATTTCCGTAGACTGCGCCACTTGAGCTTATTACAAATCTCACTGCGTTACATTTTCTAGCCAGCTCTAAGGCATTGATAGTGCCATGAACGTTAGTATCGTTAACAAGTATGGGATTTTCAACTGAGAGCTTCACTGATGATATTGCTGCCAGATGGAAGACAATGTCAACATCTTCATGAACGGCGTCAGGGAACCTTCGGTTGCAAATATCCACCTTTAAGAAGCGGAAATTACGCTCCTTACGAGCCCTCTCGAGGTTTTCCATTTTTCCCGTTCGCAGGTTATCGATGCCAATAACTGAGTATCCTTTGGCTAATAGTAAATCTACAAGATGACTCCCGATGAAGCCTGCAGCTCCTGTGACGATGGCACTTCCTGTCATTATTGGTTTACCAATGAAAACGTTGCTGTTAACACTTTCCAAGGCATTGCAAAGGCCTATATTATGGCAAGATTTACTGTCCATCAGAATCATCATGCACATCGTCTATATCATTGAAACAACAGATGGAACCTACTACACTGGAATGACAAATGATGTTGCAAGAAGATTCCAAGAACACCTCTCCGGAAACTCAAAATCAGCGGCATATCTAAAGATGCATAAACCAGCATATGTTGTCTATATGACAGAATGTAAGACTCGACACGACGCAATGCGTCTTGAGCAACAACTAAAGAAAGATTACAAATTCAAGATGGAATGCGTCGGGCCTAGACGTGATATTAGGGAGGTCATTGAATCTGAACTGAGCTACCGCTGACAGTCCACTCGAAGTGTTCTTATCGAGGACCTCCTCACTACGAAACAAGTGATGTTGATGCCTGAGATAGTCTTGGCAATTGATGCTGGCACAACCGGTGTGCGTTCCATGCTCTTTGACAAGTCCGGGAGAGTTTGTGGGAAAGCATACTCGGAATACCAAAGTACCTATCCTAGTCCCTCCTGGGTAGAACAGGACGCGGAGAGTTGGTGGTTAAAGTCCTGTGAAACCATCAAGAATGCTATGACTATTGCTGGTCTTAACCCAAAGAACGTCGTCAGTGTAAGTGTGACCAATCAGAGAGAAACAATAGTACCAATTTCTGAGAATGGAACGCCATTACGTAAGGCTATTGTGTGGCAAGACCGAAGGACTATTCCTCAGTGCGAATGGATTACTAGACAGTTATCTCAAGACGAGGTCTATTCGATAACAGGACTCACTGTTGACCCATATTTCTCAGCACCAAAGCTACTATGGATTAAGAAAAATGAAACATCCATCTTCAAGAAGGCTCACAAGTTCCTGCTCGTTCATGACTATCTCATCTATCGTTTATCTGACCAATTGATCACTGATTTCTCAAATGCTAGTAGAACCATGCTTTTCGATATCCGGAGAGGGATTTGGTCAGAACGAATACTTGACGCGTTTGAAATTGAGAAAGAGAAGCTACCAACACCTGTAGAACCTGGATTACAAGTTGGTGAAATCACTGCTCGTGCGTCTGAAGAAACCGGTCTCTCCGAGGGAACACCTGTTGTAGCAGGCGGAGGTGACCAACAATGTGCTGCCTTGGGTGTCGGTGTGGTCAAAGAGGGGATGCTAAAGTCAACAACTGGGACTGGCACCTTCATGCTTGCGCATTCTAGGACTGTACGTCTAGATCCTGGACGACGTGTGCTCTGTAGTCGCCATGTAGTTCCAAACTCATTTGTGGTTGAGGCGAGCATGTTTACAACCGGGTCTGCACTAAAGTGGTTCAGGGATAATCTGGGTGGTGAAGAGAAAGCGATTGCTAGTGAGAAAGGAGTGAATCCATATGAGATCATTACAGAAGAAGCCAGTAGGATCCCAGCTGGCTCGGAGGGAGTCATTCACATTCCTCACTTTGTGGGAGCTGGAGCTCCAAACTGGAATCCTCACTCCCGTGGTATCTTTGCAGGTCTTGCTCTGGGACACACTCGTGCTCACATTATACGCTCAATTCTCGAGGGTGTTTCTTATGAGATTCGAACTAACGTTGAGGTCATGCATGAGCTTGGGCTCCCTTCTAGGGAGTTTCGTGTCACAGGTGGCGCAGCCAGAAGCCAAACATGGATGCAAATACAAGCTGATATACTTCGCAAGCCAGTCATTCGAACTCAGATGGAGGAAGCTACTGCTATCGGTGCTGCAATATTGGCGTTTAGGGGAATAGGCATTTTCAAGTCCGTTGCTCAGGCTGCTGAAGAGATGGTCAACACACTACCACCTTTAATGCCAAACAAGGACACGCTTGAAGTCTACCAAAAGGGATACAAGAAGTTCAAAGAACTATACTCTGCTATCTCTAACCTGCGATTTAATGAAGACTAATCAGCATAGACTGCAATTTTGTTGCCTTTATCAAGAACTAGAATCTTCACGTCGGGGTCTTCATCAACCCACTCATCAATGACTGACTGGGGATTCTTTACAAACTCAAGATGAGCAGCTTCCACTGTGTGACTGTCAAGTCTTGAATATATTCGAACTCGGGAAACTCGCTTTAAAAGCTCAGCAAACTTGTACGCCTTGTGCTCGTAGAGATGGTACTCTCCACTGATTGAATTGATGACCTCATCAAGTGGGGCTGTCAGTTTGTTATAGAAGTTTTCAATTGCTGATTCCGGGGCAACACCATCACGACATTCCGCAAGGCAGAGAATCTCTCCTCCATCAAGAACAGCATTCTTTGTGAGCTCTATAGCTCTCTGAGCGTGATAGAGGCTCTTGTCTTGAGGATATCCACCTGGCGAAACAACTATTCTGGTTCGCGGTTTCACGAGAAAGCTGGAGGTTTCATCCAATAGTTCCATCCCACGAGCTGTCACAGGTTCGTGATACCCTGCATCAGCCCATACAAGCTTCCTGTTGCTTGTAACGATAGCTACGAGGAAAATCTTTGCTCCGCGTGTGATCATCTCCATTGCCTCTTTCATATCCTCTGCCAATGGGTTATCTCG
>JBHLQJ010000018.1:12925-15858 GCA_048884945.1 Candidatus Thorarchaeota archaeon
CGCCTTGCCTCGTCGGGATGAAAGGGGTGGACTCCAAATGTAGAACGTGGGTTGAGTGCTAATGCATGGTTTGCCTCAATTGTCTTGAAGGCACAGACACCTGGAAGGAAGTTCTTTACGACATTCGAATATCCCGCAAAGTAGTGGGCTTTCATATCTGATAGACTCACATAGACATCATGACCTACTGCTGCCGCATTGATAATAACTGGAGTTTCTCTACTAGTCTTTCCCAATTCTACCATGTCTTTAGACTCACAATCATGTATTGTGACATTATAGTTGGAGAGTCTGGAATCACCTGCAACTCGCTTAATCATATCAACTATGTCGAGGTTCTCTGGATGGTTCACCTCATGAGAGCCTGTCGTTACAATGAACTGGACATGGTTTGCATCCGCGAGGTGAGGAACCACTGCAGAGATCATATCCCGGTGCGGTGCATCACGTGTGTGGTCTTCAACCAAGACACAGACGCTTTTGCTCTTTGAGATATCAGAGAGGTGTGGACCATGAGGATTGTCAAGAACTCTTTCGATTCCTGCCTGAACATCAGCTGATGTCTTTGCTGGTTTTGGTTCAATGTACCCTGCAAGGTTCTTCTCTGGTATATTGAGAGTAACCATTCCGTCACCGAACGTCACATGAACATCCAACGTTTTGCCTCATCATTGCATTTGAGGAACACTCAAAAAAACATTCACCATGCTGCACTTCATCGAAAATAGCCACCAAAACAGATATTGCGCATTACACATTTGAAGGCTCATGAGTGAGTCAGACAAGGAAAAAGCACGGTCCGGGGATGAGATGACTGGTATGGGCCGATGGCTTGCCATTTCATCGGAGTTGCCATGTGCTGTCGTTGCGCTCCTTTTGGTGGGTCAGATTGTGGGCGGTTCGATTGGAGGCTCTGCAGGCGCGACTTGGGGGGCACTTCTAGGAGCACTATTTGGTTTTGTATTTGGAGTATACAGTGTCTTTGTGACAATTCGGTATTTTGATCGGCTTGATATTAAGAGAAAGCGTACTACTACGTACATGCCACCAATGGAAGAGATTCTTGAAGATGTGACATTCGAACTAGACTCTACCAGCTCCGATTATCAGGATGAAGAGCAATAGTCGTCGCTCACTCTAGAAACTCGGAGTCGTCTGCATCTAGGACCTCAATGATCACCTTAGTTGCTGTCCTTCCAACACCCGCGATTATTACCTGGATAAGCAGGGCAATGAAGAATGCACCAAGAGCAATTCCAAAGATTCTGATTGATATCGAGCTTAAGCTGATTGCCCACGGAGCAAGAAAGTACAGATCTATGAGATACCATGCATAGATACCAGTGATTCCCATCAGTGCAACAAGAAGAGCAAATGCAACTACTACTGTCTTCACTCTGGGTGTATCCATTCTTACCTCTTCAATTCCAGGTCCAACGACAGCATCACCAATCCGTCTTGAGAATCTGATGAACACACTCATTGCTGCGAGAAATACCAGTAATGCGATGATACTGGTAATCAGGAGGACTAGAATCTTCAATTCGTTATTCAATCCAAGGAACAAGTCGCCTACAGCATAGGCTGACAGCGATCCTATCATCATAATGACCGCTACGATCTGTATGACGAAAGTGATGGTTGCTGAGCTTCTGAAGAGGCTTCCAAGATTGATATAATCTTCACGAGGCGCCGTCATATTGACCAACAAAATCGATGTAGAACCCAACTTATTTGAATTCTTCTACGCTCAAACAGGTCTTGCTGCGCCTTCGTCAAGCTTATATCATGCATACTTTGTCTGTCCGTAGTCCTCATCAGATTGTGAAGAGAAGAATTCAATGATGGCCTCAAGATCTGCAAATGAATATGGCTTTGTCAATGCGAGGATTCGAGGTATGAAGTCTCGTTTTCTTACTGTTGGCAATTATGAGAGTTTACTTTCGAGTGGCAGCTATGAGGACTTCATGAAGATCCTCTCAGGAACTTACTATGGTCAAATCATCAGTAGAGACTCGACCACAAGTAGACCAGGTCCTGAAGAACTAGCGCTTATCCTGTCCCGTGACTTTGCCTCCGTGAGCACGAATCTCTCTCGTACACTCACTGGAAAGGTTCGAGAGTTCACCAACACCTACCTCGAGATGTTCATGGCGGAAAGTGTGAAGTCGATAATTCGAGGAGTCAACGTTGGTCTTGAAAGGGATGAGATTTTACGATTTGCAGTTCCTCAGACTCCAGAACAAGCGACACTTTTTGAATTACTGGTGGATGCTGGTTCAGTCAGCAAGCTGATTGACTTTCTTCCCTACTGGGATCTCAGAGTAGCCTTATTGACTAAACTTCCGAGCTATGAGGAATTCAACTCGACAGCTCCCCTTGAGGTAGCAATTGAGGAATGGTACCTCAAGAAAGTTCTGGAGGCACTCAAAGAATTCTCAGATGAAGAGGCAAAACGAGTCCTTGATATCCTAGAGTCTCGAGTGATTCTAAGGAATGCCTTGACTGCTCTTCGAGCTGTTATTCTTCAACTCGAATCACGTGCGTTAGAACAATCGTTGATTAGATTTGCAAAAGCACGAGAGTTTACAGATTCTCTCAAGTCTGTGAACACCTGGCGAGATGTAATAACAAAGTTAGACGCAACTCGTTTTGGTCAGTTTGGTGGAAGAATCGCTAGGCTTTACGAAGAAACTGAGGATCTTTCAGATGTTGAGCTGGCAATCGAGGACTATATAGCTCAAAGAGTGAAACAACAGCTGACAGCATTTCCATTTCACCTCGGAACAATCATCGGATTTTTCAACTTGAAATACTACGAAGTTAGAAACATCCGTTCGATTGCTGTTGGAGTGGAAAGAGGCCAGTCTGCTGAAAATATTAGGAAAATGATTATAATCTGGTGAGATTTGGAGGAAACGATCACATGAAAA
>JBHLQJ010000018.1:15868-19895 GCA_048884945.1 Candidatus Thorarchaeota archaeon
GATGGGTCTAGTGCTAGCAACACTAGCAGTATTTGCAATATCCGTGGCTGACGCTTCAACGGTTCTGAGAGCGCTAGGCGTACCAGTTGACAGAGGGTTTGTGCCTGCTCAGTTAGCCGATGGGGACGGTTGGGCTATTCTAGGTCTTGGAATAGGTGCTGGCCTTGCCCTTGGTCTAGCTGGAATTGGTGCTGGTCTTGGAATGGGTACTGCCTCAGCAGCAGCACTCGGAGCCATCACTGAGAAACCTGAAACTTTCGGAAAGAGTATTCTATACGTAGTATTCATCGAGGCTGTAGCTATCTACGGCTTTGTAATTGCATTCCTTCTTGTAGGATACATTCCGATAATTATGGCTCACTAGAACGACACAGAGAAACTAGTAGAGGTGATCTTCCTCCCTCTACTCTTTCTTTTCTTCAGTACCAAATAGGATTGATGAGATTGTATCCCGTATCTCGCTCTCGAAGCGTTCTAGCCGTGCTTCGAATGTGTTGTCAACCCATCTAGTGGAATCCTTGTTCCGTACAATTGCCCCGCCTAATGCGCGTACTTCTTCTTTTGAGATACTTAGTTTTAACTTCGTACCAGTCGCTTTAGCAACAGCTGTTTCTACCGTTTTTAAGTCCACATGAGTTGCATGTCCCTTTGGTGTCACAATCTCTAGTTCTGGTTCTTCAAGCGAGGCGGCTCCTTCTACAATCAACTTCTCGAGTGTCTTGTCGTACGTCTTCTTTTTCACCAAATCTTCAAGATGCTTTCTTGCTGATCCCATGACATTTTCAATCAGGGTTTCTTTCGCCTCAAGTAGTTGATACTTTGACTTGAGTTTCGCACTCGCCTCATATCTAGAAACTTCTGCGTTCGCTTCTATCTCAGCTTTGCCAGTGATTGATTCCGTGACTGCTTTTGCCTTTGCCCGTGCATCTTTTAGCTTCTTCTGTTTCTGAGCCTCTGCTTCAGAAAGAATCTCTTTCTCTTTTTCAGCTGTTCTCGAATTGATGATTTCAATTATGTTTGTGAGTCCACTCATGATTTTATGCCTCCCCCAACAGGATCTTCAAAACTGCTTGATAGGCTGTGTCCTGCTTCTTTTGAGCGTTCTCTTGCATTTTCTTGATTTTCTTCTCTGTCTCTTTAAAAACTGAGGATTCAATCTCTACTTTTCTGCTCTCTATCTCACTGAGCATTCTTGTGGCAGAGTCTTTTGCTTCTCTCTCAGCAGCCTCGATAATCACTTTCGCTTCATCGTCTGCGTCATCCTGGATTTTACGCGCTTTCTTCTGAGCCTCATCAATTCTCTTCTTGGCTGCCATCTCAGTTTCATGAATCTGATCGATTTCATCATGTGCTGTACTCATGATTATTCCTCAAAGTACACGGGTATTAGTTTCACACCGATACCATCCCCCTTTAAAGATTAATGTCAGCCCGTAAAGGTTATTTAGAGCATGGGAAGCATCTCGTGATTACACAGCTCGGTATAAAGTGCCACGAGGTGCCGCATACCTGTGCTTGTGGCACTGGTGATGATACAATGAATCTTCGAATGAGTCCTGAAAAAATGGTTGTAGCAAAGGTCGTATCTCACAAAGATTTCGAGAGATCGGTCTTGAGATCAATAGAGGAGTTCTCGCTCTTTGAGTTCATTGATGTTCGACGTCAAGCAGGAATAGTTGATGTGAAGCGGACTCGTGAAGAAGAGGCTGTTTATGTTGGTCTTGAACGATTGACCAAAGTCCTTGAGTCGTTAGAGATAGACTATGCAAAGAGGACTGGAGATTATACTGAAGTCGAGGATACAATGCTTCAGAATTCACTCAATCTCGCTGCAGAGGTCATCACTTCTGTTGAATCAGAGGTTCTCGATATTGACTCCAAGACGACAATAGCTCGTCTAGAGATGGAACGTCAGAGAGGAATTGCGGATGTAGCTTTGTCCCTTAAGCCCCTCGGTGTAGATCCTAGTTTGATTGGCACTACTGAATTCACATACACCACAGCTGGCATCATACTATCTGGACGAGAAACTGAGCTTGAATGGAGTATCAATGAAGTCACTGAAGGCGCATTCACAATTGGTCGAATGCCCCTGAAAAGAGGAGGGGCTGCATGTGTCATCACCGTGCCTGTTGAATTGAAAGATGCTGTCGAGCGAATTCTATCAGCTATGCAGTTCGAGGCTTTTGCAATACCTGAAGACTCAGCTGGTAAACCTGAACAGATCGCTGAAGATGCTGAAATCAAGATTGCTGAATTGAAACGTGAAATAGACCAACTCGACAAGAGAAAGGAACACATTGCACTTGAGTGGGGTCAACGAATCCTTGCTTCATGGGAAACCCTTGACATTGAGCGAAAGAGGATAGACATCAAGAGCTATATTGTCTACACTGAACAGGCTATCAAAATGTGGGGCTGGATTCCTAAAGGGAAGGAAGAGAAGCTAGAATCTATTCTCCGTGAAAACGTGGGTCCTGCTCTTGAGGTGACCTTTGATGAACCTGACTTCGCTGAGGTCGAAGCACCGACTTACATATCTAACCCAGCATTCATGAAGCCAACAGAAGATGTTGTCAAAGCATTTGGGATTCCCTCTCGTCATGATCTCGACCCAACGAAGTTCATGGCGCTCTCATTCCCATTGATTTTCGGTCTGGTGTTCTCAGATGTTGGACAAGGATTCCTGATATTCCTCATTGGCTATGCGGCTCTGAGAGCAAACAAGAAAGGGCAGGACTGGGGGTCAATTCTCGGGTATGTTCAGAACGGTGCCCAAGGTCTAATGTTGATGGGTATTTTTGCCATGTTAGGTGGCTTCTTGTTTGGAAGCATATTTGGTGCAGAAACCGTCATCGAACCACTGTGGCCAATATTTGCTCATGCTGATCCAAACCGTGCGACACACATGCTCAAGCTCTCGATTGAGGTGGGAGTCATCCATATTTCGTTGGGCATTATCTTAAGTCTGTATAATGAACTTAAGCACAAGGACCGAAGAAAATCATTGATTGCGATTTCATACCTCTGGCTATATCTAGGATTCATCAACCTCCTATTTGGTGTGAGCTATAACAGTATTGGCAACTGGTTCTCTGCGACTGGTACTGTATCCCTATGGCTTCCAATCATTGGTATCGGGTATGGTACTGGAACACACAACCCGTTCTATCCTGTTCTCCCAATAGCACCAATGATGTTCACCATCGTGATGTTCATCATTCCACTTGTTATCATGTTGGTTTCTTCACTCATGGGTGGTATGGACGGCGTTGTGTATTTCTTAGAATACATCATAGGAATGATCAGTCACACAGTCAGCTATGCACGTATCTTTGCACTGAACACTGTGCACATCATTCTTAGTAGCGTGTTCATCTCATTGCCTGCAATCTTCGTCATCTACTTCCCTGAGTTCTCATTGTTTGGAGTTGAGATAATTCCTCATGAGGTACACACCCTGCACTACACAGGGACTCCGTACATGCCATTTCTTGGTGCATTTATTGGTACCCTGATTGTAGGGATTCTCGAAGGTCTGCTTGGGTTCATGCACACACTTAGGCTTCACTTTGTAGAGTGGTTTAGCAAATTCTACCATGCAGGTGGTATTGAGTTCCAACCATTCCGAGTAAAACGCCTGCACACCGTTAAAGTTGTTCCACAAGCTGTTGCAGCAAATATTACAGTATCATGACAACCAAACAATATGTCATTGTCCTGCTGAGCCAAGGTATAGGGCAACAAGCTCAGTTTCACCCTTCTCACTAGGCTCCTGGTCTCTCTCGAGACGCTGTCTGTTGTCCCACACGCTCCTTGCTAGCAGATCTGTGGTCTTTGCTCTGTTATCGACATTCTGAGCTGCTTGCGCATCACCAACCTGCTGGAAGACTTGTGCTGCCACAGTGTAGTTCCCAACCGCTTCGCGAAGCTGGTCATTTGCATCAGTGTAATGCATCTTTGCTTTGGACTTCTTTCCTGTCTTGAACATATACTCAGCCATGAAATCGCTTCTTGCTCCTTGGAT
>JBHLQJ010000019.1:0-19677 GCA_048884945.1 Candidatus Thorarchaeota archaeon
AGATTTGCACGTGATTTCGATGGAGGGATAACAGAACTCTTTGAAGAGATGGCTACTCATAACTGTGATGAACTAGGGACTCGTGGTACAGGACTAATCGAGTGGTTGTTTACTCATTTGAAAAAGAAGTGACAGAAGGACCCTGAAATGGTCCTCCCGTCCTAAAACATTCTACCAGCTCAAACCTAGTATCGATGCTAGGAGCCATGCACACAGAATGGAGTTGATCATTGCTCCAAGCCAACGATTACCGGTCACGCGATAGGCAAACATTGTGATCACTGTGCACACTGCGAACCATGGTGCAAATGCGTAGAAGAATAACCACGAGTAACCAATCATGTCCGGAACAAGAGGCGCTCCTGCGAGGTACCCTCCAATGAATTCGAACGCAATAAGAATGAGATATGGAATTGTCTTGATAAACACTGATTTCACTGTCCAATTGAATTGAACTTTCATCCATGTGCTCGAACTCTCTGGCAGCATAATCCCTGTCAGCCAAGCTCCATCTACCAGTGTATATACAAGAAATACTACAAAGTATAGCGGTACCAATCTTGCTTGTCCCAGTGTCAGGTCATGGAGTCCAGGAAGGAAGCATCTCAAGTCCAAGACCAGACCTAGATCGACTAGTAGGACTAGCAAATACAACCATACAAACACAATGAGGGTCAAAACAAAGGTCTTCAATAAATAGAGTAAGGGCTTCTGTCCTCCTGTTTCAAACAGCCTTCTTAGCGTTGGAGATGACACTTCATTACTTATGCTGTTTTTCTCACTTTGAGAAACCCCTTTTCTTCGTAGGATCACAAAAAGAGCAAGTAAGGCTACAAGTCCACTTCCTAGAATCCATGCTACTACTGCCAACCCATAATAAGTTGGGAAGGGTATCACTCTCGCTAATAGAAGACCAACAGCAAGAAATGGGAAGAAAGTGATAACACCAATCAATCCCAATATCATTCCGTAAAGATAGAACGTCTTCTTTGTGGCTGGTTCGTCAGTAGGTCTTCCCCTTAGGTCTGAGAAGACGGGCATATCAATTAGAATAACAATCAGAGGGAAAATCGTAAGAAGCGCACCGATCAATCCAAAGAGTCCGCCAAGCAACCAAAATGGATACAGGATAGACGTGCTCTCTATCCAATGCTCATCTTCAATTCCTCCCTTTAGACTATTCTTCATCCATTCTACGCTCTCACTAACAATGACTGGATCAATCGTTTCGAAAAGGTGATTTGTACGTGGAAACACAGCCCGTCTCGCTGTGTTGTTACCAAAGTTACCATAGGTTGTTCCCGGTACAACATCAGTCACATTAAACCACGGTTCTAACAAGGCAAGGTTGTGCGGATATCTGGATAGTGAATCGAAGTTACCTGTTGCTAAGAGAGTGTTTGGTATGTATGACACATTTTCTCGAAATCCAGAACCAACAAGAACCAGAGCACGTACATAGACACTAGACTGATTTATTGCTTCCCAGGCAATACCACCACCCATGCTGTGGCCTATTAGACCAATCTGTGTACTATCAACAAAATCTAAGGATGCAATATAATCCAACGCTGCTGTTCCACTACCTGTTCCTGGCTCAGAATTACCATGACCATTCGCATCGATTGTAAGCGCTACAAACCCCCGCCGTGCGAGTTCAATACCAAATGCCATCAACCATTCTTTATTCTGTTGTGACCCGTGAATCACAACTACGCCCGGTAATGGGTCACTGTCAGTTGCATAATTTGGTTTCTGAAGTGTACTATGAATCAAGGATCCATCAGCTGCTTGAAAATCAACCTCTGTGACAGTTATTGAACCGAACCCGCTCTGCACGCTTGCTGCTAATAGGGTTCCCGAAAGCATGATTATCAAGCCAAGAATGAATACTAAATGTCTACGTCTTATGTTCAATTCTGTGCCCACCTTGTGAATGTAAGCAAAGTTATGTCAAGCTCCGTCTTTTATTTTAACCGACCAAGAAGTCGCAATCCATATCAGCCATAGAATGTTGATGATAATCACTGATGCCAGACTGGGATAACATCTTCACAGAAAGAGGTCGTGTATTTACTGACCCTCATTCAGACATGGAGCGAGTTGCAAAACTGATTCAGGAGAAAAATGGTTCAAGGATTCTTGATCTTGGTTGCGGGTCCGGTCGACATGTGGTTTACCTTGCGCATCTGGGTTTTGATGTATACGGTTTTGATGCCTCCTCAAAAGCACTCAATATGGCCCAAGAATGGCTCAAGGAAGAATCTCTAATTGCTACGCTCCGCATACATAGGATGGAGGATCCATTTCCG
Organism: Candidatus Thorarchaeota archaeon; assembly: GCA_048884945.1. Taxonomy (GTDB): domain Archaea; phylum Asgardarchaeota; class Thorarchaeia; order Thorarchaeales; family Thorarchaeaceae; genus SMTZ1-45. The sequence goes on from JBHLQJ010000019.1 coordinate 2,313, forward strand.
TATGAAGATGACTTCTTTGATGCAGTTATTTCCATTCAAGTTATCCATCACAATCTAATGAAAGATATCAGAAATACAATCTGTGAAATTGAGAGGGTCTTGAAACCAGGCGGTTTCCTCTTTGTCACTTTTCCTGTACTCCGCGCTGCACCTGCGAGTGAGGAGGATGACTGGAAGCTGGTAAAAGTTGAGGAAGGAACTTATATTCCCCAAAGTGGCTGGGAAAGTGGAATACCTCATCACTATTTCACCGAGGAGGAGATTCCAATTGAGTTTCAGTCATTTGAAATTCATGATATCTATCTCGATGAAACTAACCATCGTTGTGTAATTGCTAGGTTGTCCCTCAGTTAGATTTGGTCTTCCAATCCAAAGGTTGGGAAAACAAGACTCTTTATTTTCTCTATCGTATCATCCACTGCGCGACGTATCTTTGGATATTGGTCACTTGGCATCCTGAAAGGTCTGCTAGTCCATCCTCCTCTCTTTACTTGAAATCCATGTTTATGACATAACTCAATCCAATCGGCTGGAATTGTTGGTGGCAATGCAATGTCTGCGATGTCTGCTAATATAATCGTCCAAATCTTTGCAGCAGCTACAGCATTGTATCCGCCGCCTCCTGTCACGACCAACTTTCTGGTTCCTAAGTGAACAAGCTGACGAACAGTCTTAGAAGTTCGCTGATAGGTGTCATAGGTCAGCATCAAGTCTGTAAGTGGGTCATTCATATAACCATCTGCGCCTACATCCCAGAATACAAAATCTGGTTTGTATGCCAACCAGATTGGAACCACCACATCCTCGAACGCTCGCCACCACTCGACATCATCCGTGAGCGGTGGTAGTGGTATGTTTACATTGTAACCTTTCCCATCACCAATGCCCACTTCTTCCACTCTTCCTGTCCCCGGGAAGAATCCCATGCTCAGTTCATGGAGGGAGATGGTCAGGACATTAGGATCGCTATAGAATGCATGTTGTACGCCATCCCCATGATGGGCATCGGTATCAAGATAGAGCACTTTTTTCCCTAGGTATTTTTGGAGGTATTTCTTTATTGCAATCACACAGTCATTGTAATAGCAGAAACCTGCAGCCTGACTCTCAAACGCATGGTGAAGTCCTCCAAAGAATGTCACTGCGTCTTCAAACTTGCCATCAGCGACTCCCATGACTGCATCGATAGTCCCACCAACAATGAAGCTTGCGTATTGATCAACACCGGGAAAGATAGGACATTCATTAGTATCTAATCCAAAACGTGCGGAGAATGCTGTACCCATGTTTCCAAAGAGTTCGAGTGTTTCGATATATGATGGGTCATGAAACAGAAGAAGTTCTTCACGTGTAGCACGACGCATTGGCTGAACAGATATCCTTGGGCTTTTCAGTAATCCTGACATCACTGGAAGGTTCCATGTCACCTCAAGTCGTGCTCGATTCCAGTATGGGTTGGGTTCTGCCCTCATTCTATCTAACTCATCTATACCTTCTAGACTAAGGATTGCCTCTGGGTCGAATAGGGCAGTCAGTTCTGACAAAGGACATCCTCTCAGCGTTGAATCAGACTTGAACGACTGGTTCTATTCTGCTCTTATGTTTGATGGCGACGAATCCTATTAGTCCCTTCGAAAGCCTCATTATTCCTAATTTCGAAGGTAAACTTGCTATGTCAAAATATGATTTGATTAAGGAAACCTTTCTGGGCAACCTTGGTGAACAGATTCCCCTCTCTCTCTGGAAACATCATCCTGAAGTTGACCGAACTCCCGAGGGTCTTGCTAGGGCAGAGATTGATTTCCATAAACTAGTGAATCATGATCTACTGAAAATCTCCTTCTTTGGTCATTATCCCTGTATAGATTTTGGATGTACTGCGTCTTATGATGGTGCTATAACAGGATCAACAACCCTGACCAGTGCAGCAATTAACGATGTGAGTGATTGGGAATCCCTTGAACCACTCGATGTAAATGCAGGAGAGTTTGGAAGACAGATTCGTGCAGTCGAATTAATTCAAAAGTATGCGCATGGTGTAGTACCTACAATGGCTACTGTGTTTGATCCTGCAATGGTTGCCGACAAAATTTCGGACAAGAACTTACAGAAATACGCAGATGAGCATCCTGAGGTGTTGAAGAGTGCACTAGACATTATCACCAACATCATGGTTGATTTTGCCAGTGCTGCAATAGACGCTGGGGCTGATGGTATCTTTTTGGCTTCCCAACACTCTACAAAGTCGTCAGTGACAGACAAACAATACAAAGAATTCGTGTTCCCTTATGATCTGAAATTCATCACGAGGCTCAGAGGAAAGACGAAATTCATTGTTCTGCATCTTCATGCACGAGAAGAAAATGAAGAACTCAGGTTTGACCAGATTGCAAAAACGCCAGGAGTTGCTGGTGTTAATTGGGAAGATCAGACTTCTGCTCTCTCTCTGAAACAAGGCAAGAAACTGTTTCGTGGAGCAGTTCTTGGAGGGGTTGATCATAACGGAGTTTTTAGAACTGGAGATGAGGAAGAATCTCAGAAACAGGTACTTCAAGCGATAGATGCAGCTGGTTCTAATCGTTTGATTGTAGCTCCTGGATGTGTCATAACGGTTGATACGCCACTAGAGAACATCATAGCAGTGAGAGATGCAGTACGATCAGTCAACCCGTATGACTATGAATAGGAGGATGAGAAATGACCAGAAATGTTGAAGTGGCCCGGATTCTCAAAGAAATTGGTCTATTACTTGAGTTCGAGGGGAAAGACCGTTTCAAACCTCTTGCATACTATCGTGGTGTGAGATCTATCACCTCCTTGGGCGAGGATATTGAAGCTGTGGCAAAACGTGATGGACTCATGGACATCCCTGGAATTGGTAAAGGTCTCGCAGAAGTAATCAAGAATTATCTTGAAACTGGTGAAGTTCAGATTCTAAATGAACTTAGAACACGTGTTCCAGTGAAAGTATTAGAGCTTGACGCAATCCCGGGAGTTGGCCCAAAGACAATCAAACTTGTTTACGAGAAGCTAGGCGTCACAGACATAGACTCACTTGAACAAGCTGCCAACGAGGGGAAGCTCTCAGGTCTGCCAGGTCTTGGTGCGAAAACCCAGGTACAAATCATTGAGGGAATTCAAATCGTTAGAGCTGGAAGAGAGAGGGCACTCCTCTCTGATGCTATCTCAATAGCCGAGAGAATTGAGAACGAGCTTGGCAAGCTGAAAGTCATAGAACACCTTGCGATTGCTGGTTCCACACGTCGCCGAAGAGAAACTATTGGTGATCTTGACATCATAGTTGTGACAACAGACTCTGAAACCGTAATGAACGCTTTTGTCAACTCAGAAGGAGTTGCAGCAGTCATTGCTCATGGACCCACAAAGTCGTCCGTGCGATTAGATTCCGGTCTTCAAGTGGATCTCAGAGTACTACCAAGTGAAAGTTTTGGTGCAGGTCTTCAGTATTTCACCGGGAGCGTTGACCATAATGTCAAGTTGCGTTCAATTGCTCAAAAAATGGGACTACGCCTGAATGAATACGGTCTGTATAAGGACAAGAAAAAAGTGGCAGGCGAGGATGAAGAAGGTATCTATGGGGCACTTGGACTTCAATATGTTCCTCCTGAATTGAGGGAGGACAAAGACGAGATAGAGGCTGCTCAGAATGGGAAACTTCCCACTCTGGTAACAATGGATGAAATTTGTGGAGACCTACATAGCCACACAGACCAGTCCGATGGGAAGAACACACTCGAAGAGATGATGAATGCTGCTGAAGGACTTGGCTACAATTACTATTGTGTTTCTGACCATACCAAGAGCCTCACAATCGCAAATGGCATGGATGAAGATCGCCTTCTGAAGAGAATAGAGGAGATTGATGAACTCAATGCATCTGGTCGCTGGAAGATAAAGATACTGAAGGGTGCTGAGGTAGACATTCTAGCTGATGGTAGTCTCGACATTGAAGATGCTGTTTTGTCACAGTTAGATATTGTTACTGTATCTATTCATAGCCGGATGAAGGACAAAAAAGACACTATGACTGAGCGTGTGTGTCATGCTTTGGAAAACAAGTACATTCACATACTGGGCCATCCAACAGGACGTCTAATTGGTAAGCGATCTGAGTTCGAGATAGATTTGGAGAGAGTCTTTGAAGCAGCACAAAGACACAATGTAATCATGGAGCTAAATGCCCATCCACAGAGACTGGATCTAAATGCTGGTAATCTACGGACTGCCACCAAGTTAGGCCTGAAGATAGCAATCAATACAGACGCACACGCAATCTCGGAACTTGATAATATGCGATTTGGAGTCTACCAAGCCCGTCGCGGTTGGCTAACTCCCGATGATGTCATCAACACGTACCCTTTGAAGAACCTCATGAAATTCATCAAGAAATAGTATCTCCCAATATGGCTCTGAACCCGCTTATTGATAGTCACAACTTGTGACTTCGTCTTGTGACCCTATGACGTGGCTTCGCTATATATACTAAAACTGAGCAGTATTTCTTGTGAAATATTATGGCTCTAGCAACTAACTCACGAAACACATTTGCGCTGAAGAACAACAAGGCGACAGTTTCCACTGATGCCCTGACTCATGCATTCACCTATCGGAGGTAAGCTCAGAATGGCACTAGCGAAGGTTGAGAAGAAATTCTTGAAGGACTCTTTTGAACAGAGAATTAGTACTGATGCTATTACTCGTGTATACTTCAGGAGATAGACTCGGATGAATGATGTCCGTTCTTCACTAAGTAAATCCTCAAATCATGAGGGTCAGAACACTAACATCAGAGATGGTAGCAAACTCTCTCTGTCAGAAGTGCTCGCGCTGGAAGCAACGTGAGCACTAATTCTCTTTTTCCAAACTCATCACAATCCATCAGACCAATCATGAATTCAGTTATCGGTCAAGATAATTGAGAAATGGTGCCGAGGATGGGATTCGAACCCACGAACTCCTACAAGAACGGATGCCTCATCAGAGTCTGGCGACAATTGATTGATCTTGAGTCCGTCGCCGTTGACCGCTTGGCTACCTCGGCTCATCTTGCAGAAAGATTTCATCTCAATATAGCCGTTTTGGCTACTTTATCAAAATATCAGAATCAATAGGACTCTTAACTCGTTTCTAAATGAGGTCTAATCTTGACATAGAAGTCTGAGATAATTTTAGACCTTTCATCTTCTGTTTCAAGAATGAACAGTCGAATCTGCTGTCCGGCTTTGATTTCTTTTACGAGTCCCATATCAACAAGAGGTTGCATCACCCGGTGAATTGTAGAATGAGCTAATCCAGTTTCTTTTGCTAGCCTGCTCAAATTGAAGAACTCTTTTGGACGGTCTAGAAAATGCTGAACGACGCGTGTCTGTGCACGAGATGCAAATACTTTCTCTAGCAATCTCTTCAATTCAACTTCGCCTCTTTGTTAGATTCATTTTTTATTGCTGTGTGTGATTCGGGTTCCAATCTTTTCTTTGTTGAAAGCCTTTTTCAGGTTGTCTAGGTTGTTTCCATTGAAGATCACAGTCGGAATTCTTGATCGTTCAACGATTCTAATCGCTACTGGATCAAACAGATTGTATTGTCCTGCTTTTGTTCCTTCGGAAGAAAGAATATTCCTTAATTGAACGATGTCAACCTCGTCCAATTTTTTAGCACCTTTTTCTTCTGGGTTGCGATCATAGACACCATCAACGTTTGTTGCGTTGAGTAACATGTCCGCTTGTATCAGTTCTGCAGAAGCTGCAGCCACAGCATTAGTTGATTGGCCCGGCACCATGCCTCCCAACAACACGACTTTGCCAAGATTGACTGCTACTTCTAACTCATCATAGTCATCAATTATTTTGGGGTATGCAAAATCACCGAGGGCTGCACATAGTAACTCAGCATTATTTCTAGCAAGTTTAATTCCAAGCCAATCGCATTGCGCCTCGTTTGCACCAAGCTCTCGAGCTGCGGAAATAAAGATGCGTGCTGGTCTACCACCACCAACTACAACAACCAGTGAGTGCCCCGCTTTGACAAAGGACTTGATTGACTCAGCGTACTCTCTTAGCCGGTCAACACGAACGTGACCGTCATCGTCATAGAGGAGCGAACCTCCAATTTTGAGTACGGCTTTCATAGAATGTCCCCTAAAGCACTAACAACTAGGTTCCTCTATTGGCTACTATTAATGAAGCTTTCTTGAATAGACCAGTCTGACGAATTTTCGACTAGTTGAAAACATGTCTAAACATGGATAGACGCGCCAAATTATCCATTTCAGCTAAATTCGCATTATTCCCTTAGCACAAAGACTGCCGTAATTTCTGAAAATGCATCGATTCAATCCTTTTCATTGAAATTCAATCACTAATAGATGTAGAAGGCTCTCGTTGAAACTGGTTAGTTTTGTTTGGCCATAACTCTTAAAGGTCAAATGCTTTGTTCGAGTCCATGCGGCAAGTGCCGACCCTTGCTGACATCAAGGAGATTGATCCTTTTGTCGAAGATAGAACCAAAGATTAAGTCTAAACGCTGGAAGCCAGAAGCAGAAGCAGAACTACTCAAAATCTGGGCAAATGAGGACACCTATGAGTTCGATATGGACTCTGGTAAGAAGATATACACGGTGGACACTCCTCCACCCTATCTTTCTGGTCCGATGCATGTAGGTCAGGTAATTCACTATACACAGATTGACACAATTGCTCGCTACAGACGAATGCAAGGTTTCGAAGTGAATTTTCCACTTGGCATAGATCGGAATGGCCTTCCAGTTGAGGTTCGAGTCGAGAAAGAACTTGGAATCCATATGCATGAAACTCCTAGAGAAGAGTTTCTTCGTATTTGTAAGGAACGTCTGGATGAAGACGAGAAGATTGCGCTCAGTGGTTTCAAGAGACTAGGCATTGCCTTTAACACATATGATGAAGAAGGCAGCTATCGGACAGACAGTTCAAGGTACAGAGCTGTGACGCAGGCCACATTCATTGATATTTGGCACAAGGGTCTGGTCTATAGTGACTATCGTCCCAATAATTGGTGCTTCGACTGTGGTACAACGATTGCTGATGCTGAAGTAGAGTATAAAGAACGTCCCACAAAACTCCATTATCTATATTTCAAAGTGAAAGGACAAGACCCACTTGAGATTGCCACTACAAGACCCGAGTTACTTTGTGCATGTGGTGCTGTCTTTGTCCATCCTGATGATGAGAGATACAAGTCTTATCAAGGCAAAACTGCACATGTGCCTCTCTTTGACCTTGAAGTGCCTATCATAGCAAGTCCAACCGCACAAATGGAGTTTGGAACTGGTGCGTTGATGGTATGTAGCTATGGCGACCAAGCTGATGTAATGGCTTTCCGTGACTATGCACTGACACCTATTGCTGCAGTAGCCACCAACGGTACTATGACAGAGGCTGCAAGGCAGTATGCTGGGATGAAAATAGAGGACGCCCGTTCAAGAATTATTGATGAGCTCAAGAAAAAGAAACTCCTCTTCAAACAAGAAGACACAATCCAAAGAGTGCCACAATGCTGGCGCAGCCGTACTCCTATTGAATTCATTGCAATGGATGAATACTATGTTAAACAAACCGACTTTGTTGAGGCCTTGCTCAAGATCGCAGCTGAAACACCATTCTACCCTGACTTTCATAGACAAATTCTCATAGACTGGCTCAACAGAGTGACAGTGGATTGGCCTGTGAGTAGGCGTCGATATTATGGAACAGAGATACCAATCTGGTATTGTAAATCATGTAAGAAACCAGTAGTTCCTGAGTTGACAGATGAGCCAAGATATTACCAACCATGGCGAGAAGACCCTCCATTCACGAAGTGTCCTGAATGTGACTCAGAGGAAGGTTTTGTTGGTGAAGAAAGGACATTTGACACCTGGATGGACTCCTCAATAAGCGGAATGCAAGCAGTGGGTTACATGTATAATGATGAACTTTTCAGAAAAGGTTTCAGCAATGTAATGCGACCACAAGGCAAAGACATTGTAAGGACTTGGCTTTACTACTCACTACTTCGAACACTGCAGCTGACTGGCAAACCAGCCTTCAGTGAAGTATGGGTTTCTGGACATGTTGTAGACGATAAGGGGGAAGCTATGAGTAAATCAAAAGGCAACTCTCCACCGCCAATGCCTTTCGTGGAGAAATATGGTTCTGATGCAATGCGAATCTATGGCGCTCTAGAGGCTGGTCTTGGAAGTGATGTTCGATTCTCGGAAGACCGATTAGCAGGTGTATCAAAGTTCATGACCAAGCTCTACAACGTAGCTCGATTCATCTCTATGTTCCCAATCCCAGAAGCCATTCCATTCAAGAGTTTGACTCCAGTGGACCAATGGATACTTGCGGAAGCAAATACCTTAGTAGAACGGATTGTGCCAGAATGTAACCTACTTGATTTCCACAAACCAGCCATTGAGATTCGTGGATTCACTTGGAACTTCTTTGCAGACCATGTGTTAGAGATGCTCAAAGGGCGATCGCTCAACTCAGATAACGCATTCACTGAGAAAGAACAGCGTTCTGCTTGGTTCACTCTACATGAAGTGCTGAAGGTAATATCGAAATCTTTAGCTCCCATGACTCCCTTCATAACAGACAGAATCTATCGTGAACTCTATGACGAGAAGGGCATTCACAGACACAACTATCCGACTCCTCAGAAGACATGGAAATCGCCCCTCACTGAATATACAGAACTATTATTGCAAACAAACTCTGGATTCTGGAAATATAAACGGGAGAATAATCTCTCTCTTCGACAGGGGATTCCAGAGGCATATGTTTCTGAGAATCTGAAACCATGGGCAAAAGACCTTCAAGCAATGCATGGCATTGAGAAAATCCACTTTGGAAAACCGAAGGATGACAGATTCGTGGAAGTGACCCTTCCTGAGTCTGACAAAGTGATGTACATACTTCCACCTGTTGATGCGAAAGAGTAACTTACTAATCCATGTTGTAATATCACATAATTTAGCCTACAACAACCTCATTCACATGTTCGGTAGGACACTTCATAGAGTTACTGACCAAGCAATATTTTCCAGCCAAATCTAGAGCTCGTTCAGCCTTAGGTTTAATGTCTTCTGACTCAACCTCAACCTTGGTCTTCAAACGAAGTTTTGTGAACTGGTATCCCTTGTCAACTCGCTCAAGAGTACCATGCCCTTCACATGAGAATGATTTGAACTCGATACGCATCTTCTCAGTGAATGTCACAAATGTAGTCATGAAACAAGAGGTCGCAGCAGCAACAAAAAGGTCCTCTGGAGATATTATTCCTTCAGGTCCATCAAACTCTGGTGGCGCTGAAACCTCCACCTTTGGTTTCCCTTCAACAAAGAGATTTCCAACACGGCCTTGTTTCCAATCAACTCTGACAACGTACTCATGTATGTCATCTGTCATCTCTTTCATCCAATTTCAGTGAATACAACTACGCGAAAAAGAGTTTGGTTACATCACTCAACAAGAACATCAGTTTCATGTGAAATTGGACACTTCATGCTGTTCCCAATAAAGCAATACTTTGCAGCCAGTTCAAGTGCTCGATCTATTCTGTTTCTTATGTCCTCTGCACTGATTGCCACTTTTGCACTTATGTCTATCTTGGTGATCTCGTAGCTTCTTCCGACTCTTTCAAGAGTCCCAACCGCATTACACTCGAATGATTTGAACTCGATATGCATTTTCTTAGTGAACTCAACAAAGCCATTCATGTAGCAAATTGCAGCTGATGCGACGAAGAGATCTTCAGAGGAGTGATACATAGCTTCATCAGATTCACCAGATTGTATACCCGTCTTAATTGGTACTTTACTATCAACCAAAAGACTGCCGCTCTTCCCGCCAGTCCATACGAGTTTCACAGGATATAGTCTAGGTTCTTCACTCACTTGACACACCCAATCTCTCTCTAGCATTACCAATGAAAAAAAGCTTGGTCTTGGCACACTACTCGCTTTTCATCACTTTAAAGACAGCAAAGAAAGGTATCCTTCTCTCCCGATCAAAGAACTCGTCATTATCAATAGGTTGAGGTTCTGCGAACTCTATTAGCTGAAAGCCTGTACGTGCCATTGAGTTAAGATATGTTGACAACGTTCGATGGAAAAAACTGATGGGTCCCGGGAATCTCTCTCCTTGTTTGCTCTTCCAGTAGTGCTCATATTCCTTCTCTTCAAAATAGCGATCAACTTTGAAGTAAAGCCCTACACGTCTTTTTGTATCAGAGTCTTTCTCTTCCAACTCCCAAGAACCCGGGCCATAGAAGTTGAAAGCTGGATGGACTATTGAGAATACAAGCACGCCACCCATTTTCAAAACTCTTTGAAACTCTCTCATAGCATCATCCAAACAAGGGACATTCAAGAGGACTAGATTGGACAGGACAATATCAAACGTATTATCGGGAATAGTCTTCATCTGACAAATATTATCAACTCGATGCTCAATTTCGACTCCTTCCTGCTCTGATAATCGCTTCGAGGTCTGAATAAGATGTTGCGACAGATCAATTGCAGTCACATTTGCTCCTTTCTTCGCATAGTATCTTGCTAAGTATCCCTCACCGCATCCTGCATCAAGGAGCCTTTTGCTCTTTACATCTCCTAGAAGCCTTTCAACGCATGGGTTGAGTATCTTGGTATGATGTGGGGTTCCCTTTCCATCAATAAGACTTGAGAAGGCTTCAGCATTTCTCTCCCACTGTTCACGAATTCTATCTACCATGACTCAAAAGGAGAATTCAACTCTTCTGAAGCTTTCGAATTTCCTTAGATTTTATCCCAAACCTTTCGAATCCGTTTTCCCGTTTCCTCAATCAAGGACTCCATTTCTTCTTGAGACGCAAGTCCTATCTCTACACCAATCTTCATTATTGAAGTATGAGCAATCATTACCTTCCCGTTCTCCTCATAGACTGTAAAACTACATGGAAAGATTGTACCCATGTCTTTTGATATGTCAAGAGCTCTCTTTGCAAGGTGCGGATTACACACAAGGATTGCTGTGTATCTTGGATAATTATCAATCCCTAACTTCTGCTTGAAGATATCATGCACTCCTTTTGTGAGCTGCAGACCAAACCCTTCACTCACACAAGCGTCTTCAACTTTCTTTACTGCTTCATCGAATCCATAAGGGACTTGTTTGCGAAGAACGTCGACCATAGCTACAGTCAGACTCCTCTCAGTAAAATGAGTTTGGATGTGTGTGCAATCCAATCAAAATAAGAGTCAGGTAGTCAACTGGGAAACAAGGTGAGTCCTGTTGGCAATCGAGGAACCTCTCCATAATGATGAAGGTAAAGCGAAAGATCCTGCGCTCGTATTTGGTGCAGCTTCACTTCTAAATGACACAGGGTCAGACATGATAGCTCCCATTTGGCCAACATTTCTCACATCACAGCTTGGACTTACTCAAGGACAAGTGCAGATAGTTGATGGACTTGCTCTGACAATCACATCACTTTCAAAGCTGGGTGCGGGATATGCTTCAGACCGCACAGGTAAGAGAAAGGCATTCATCACACTAGGTTATAGCTTGTCAATGATAGCGCGCATAGGCTTTATCCTTGCAACTTATGGGTATGAGTTCTTCCAGATAATACTCTGGAAATCAATGGACCGACTTGGCAAAATGCGTGGCCCCCCTCGTGACGCTATCGTGGCTGGGCATGTTACTGAAAAGAAACGAGGAAGTGCATTTGGTGTACTCCGAGCTCTCGATACAGCTGGAGCGGTTGTTGGCACAATAATCACCTTCTTTCTCTTCCAAATTCTTGGGTATACTTGGATTATTCTGCTTGCTGTTATCCCCACAATTGGGTCAGTTATTGTCGTTAGCGTCTTGGTAAAGGAGAAACGTGGCCGAGATGTTTTCAAAGGAATTAATTTCCGAGGGCTCGATCTAAATCTGAAACTCTTCCTTGTTGCTTCAGTACTCTTTGCGTTAGCTACTTTTAGCTACTCGTTATTGATTCTACTCTCTAGCAACTATGGATACGATGTACCAAAGCAGACACTACTCTACTTGTTATTTACAATAGTCTATGCTGCCTCTGCATATCCATTTGGTTGGTTGTCCGATAAGGTGGGCCGAAAGCCTGTCATGGTACTTGCTTTTCTGTTTCTGATTGTAACTTCAGCTTGGGTCTACCTAGTACTTGATCCTTTGATGATCATCCCCATGTTTGTATTCTTTGGCTTGATGAATGGCGCTTTAGACCCTGTTCAAACAAGTTTTGTGGCAGATTTAGTTGAGGAAGAACGCCGTGCAAGTATTATTGGCGCATTTCAGATGGCTGTTGGTATCAGTGCATTCCCCGCAGGTCTTGTGATTGGTTATCTTTGGGATGCATTCTCTCCTGTGGCTGCATTCCAGTACTCAATTGTGCTAACTCTGTTCGCTCTTCTTATGCTAACTCTAGTAAAAACAAGAGAAAGTAGTGGTGGACCGGGCGAGATTTGAACTCGCAACCTTCTGATCAACGCTGCCAGGTGCGTGAGTGAATTCGCTACACCATCGACTATCATGTTCCTGATTGTCCGCCGTCTTGAATGCTCCACCCATAAGTGTCGATGATATACTGCCTTGCATCAGCAGCACCTGCGCTGTATTTCGAACCTCCGCCATGGAAATTGACTCCATGCTGCAAGGTCAACTGCGACCAAACGAGTAGGAGGCTATCATAGTTTGCTGTCGACAATGTGACATCGAAGAACATCCAGCTCATGTCTGTGACACTAGACACGTCCCAGACACTAATATTCCGATTGAAGGTTGACGCGAAGGTGAACATGAAGCTCATGTCTGTCACATAAGACACGTCCCAAGCGCTGATGTCCTGGTTGAAGGCTGAGGTGTCGTAGAACATATGGTTCATGTCTGTGACGCTGGACACGTCCCAGGCACTGATGTCCTGGTTGAAGACTGATGCCCCGTGGAACATTCCGCTCATGTCTATGACGTTGGACACGTCCCAGGCACTGATGTCCTGGTTGAAGGCTGATGCCCCGTGGAACATTCCGCTCATGTCAGTGACGTTGGACACATCCCAGGCACTGATGTCCTGGTTGAAGGCTGAAGCGTAATAGAACATATAGCCCATGTCAGTGACACTGGACACGTCCCAGGTACCGATGTCCTGGTTGAAGGCTGAGGCGTAATAGAACATATAGCTCATGTCAGTGACGTTTGACACATCCCAAGCTCCGATATTCTGGTCGAAGGCTGCTGCCCAGTAGAACATTCCCCTCATGTCTGTGACACTGGACACGTCCCAAGCACTGATGTCTTGGTTGAAGGCTGAGGTGTAGTAGAACATATAGCTCATGTCTATGACGTTGGACACATCCCAAGCGCTGATGTCCTGGTTGAAGGCATTTAAAGCATGGAGCATGTAGCTCATGTCTGTAACACTGGACACGTCCCAAGCACTGATGTCTTGGTTGAAGGCTGAAGCGTCGTAGAACATGTGGTTCATGTCTGTGACGCTGGACACGTCCCAAGCACTGATGTCCTGATTGAAGACTAATGCCCCACGGACCATGTAGCTCATGTCAGTGACACTGGACACATTCCACCCATTCATGTTTCCTGATGTGCCAAGTTTCTCACAGTTACAGAAGAGGTAGGACAGAGATGTTGTACCAGTCAGGTTCAAACTATCCTTGGCTGTAAGATTCAGGTTTGAGCAGCCAAAGAAATAGCCTCCTGAATTCCCTAATAGTAGCTGCCCCCACTGACTTATTTCAACTAGTTTCAACCTATCCCCCTTATCGTTGAATCTCCAGCCGACAAGGGTTCCGCCTATTCTGATCGTGTAGACGCCTGCTGAGGTGTACGAATGCGTCACCTCTGGCTGATTCCATGTATCGATCATGTCACTGAGCCCGTCCCCCCAATCAACTAGAAAATGATATGTTCCCCCTTCCTCTAGGGGCAATCTGACTTGATTGGAGTCGCTGGAATCCGTGGTAGTCCGTGTCGTGTTCCAGTCTGACACAAACAGCTCGGCAGATGAAAGAATGGTGATTGTGACTGTGGTGGACCCAACATTCCCTGCTGTGTCATTCGCCCAAGCGAGAATGGTGGTAGTGGTCCCTTCGGGGAACACTATCGCCTCTGGGTCGGTATATGTCACATTGACCCCCTCCCAGTTGTACCAGACCAAGTCGATCTGGCTATTGTCTGAGGCTACAATCTCTAAGAGTTGTGTGGAGTTGACATAAGTACCCTCCACAGGACTCACAATCGTCACAAGTGGGTCAGTTGTATCCCAGGGATAGAAAACAATGAGGGCTGCTACGACAGAACCTATGACGATAATCGATACAAGACCAACGGCCAGAACTGTCTTGCTTACCAATGCTCCTACACTCCATTAAGATCTTCTCTTTCTCATGACTTCTGCACCAAAGTATATTCTGAGTTGACGGTCGTTATGGGAGTCAGAATGAACATGATAATGAAAACTATCCATCTAGATGAGACTATTCTTTTCACTTGCTTCACCAAGTATGGACTACTGAATGGCATCCGCTTTCATTTGCATAATAAGTAGTAACATGAGCGCAACTATGTAGAACTTCAGCTCAGATGGCTTACGATTTGGTATCTAGAAATAAACTATTGAGCAGACTATCACTGACGTGGATTTTTGCCTTTTCTAATTTATAGACAAATTAGTCTAATTTGTGGGTTTAATTTTGAAAGAAAAAGAATCTACAGGAAAGTAATGCTAAGTATGAAGACTACTGCGATTTGTGCCATCCTATTTGTTATCAAAACCCTAGAAAAGTGGTGGTTCAAGCACATGTTTTAAGTCTTAGAGATTTAGCTCCTCTTCTGCTTGGTATGCACGAGTTTTCCTGTGCTCACCGAAAACAAAATATGGTGGACCGGGGGGGATTTGAACCCCCGACCTTCTGAATGCGAATCAGACGATCTACCAGTCTGATCTACCGGCCCGTTTCAAAAACTCCTCCGCCTTACAAATCTTAAAACCTTGTCTACTGTTACCGAAAAAGTGTCATCATATATCTATACCAAAGGCTTCAGAGAACCGTTCAATCCTCACAAATTCTCTAAGAAATTCTCTTCCCTTCTCAGTAAGAAAGTATAGCCTATTCTCATTTCCTTGATTCGATTCTTTAATGAGTTCTTTCTCAATGAGTTCATCGAGATATTGTGTCAATCTGTCATGAGACAGGTTCGCAGCATAGAGTATTTTTGTAGGGCCTGCACCATCCTCTCCCTCACTCTGAATAGCACGCATCATATCAGCTAAGATGCGCATCTTTGAGCGATAGGCCCGTTTTCTACTCATTTTGCTTGCCAGTCCTATAGAGTAAGACCAAAAATGACAAGAATCCAATCAATTGCGATAGCTGGCTCATCAGGTACATGCCTGGATTTGATAATGTCTGAGCAACTTGAACGTGACTCAGCAGGATGAAGAAGAAGCCAACAAAGACATAGAGCGCATATCTACTGCGTGTGGAAGAGTAGTTGATTATCGCCTGAATGACTACTGCAACTAAGACGAGTATCGCAATTACTTCCAAGGATGAATCCACAAGTATTGTAGCTAGCAGGAAACTCATTCCCGCCATACTGTTTCCATTCATTGGTTCCCGATACCGTGCAGGTCTAGTTGCTATCAAAAATAGAACATAGGCCATAATCCTTGATGCACCATATGCAATCGTCACAATCGAAATAACCAGATCTCCTGAATCGCCTTCTAGTCCATAACGTATGATGAAATACCATGTTCCGACGACCCGTCCAAACATTCCCACTGACAGGACAAGGAATCCTGTAGATAGGTCTGATAGTTTCTTTTGTCCAGTCAAATTGTATGCTTTGGTAGCATAGATGGTCACAATTAACGCAATAATTCCACTAATGGACTCGAAAAGCAAATCTAATCTGATCAATGAAAGAAATTCCGCTTGCATTTAGTGACGCCTACCCTAACCTCGTCATTTTTTGTCTTATTAGCAATGGATGAATCATCTATGGCTTTTGGATGAATCTATGATGGAGTTCCGCGGAGAATCTTACTATACGATTCATCCTGATAATTCGTTCATCATTACTTTATATTCAAAAAATCCTACAATATCTTGGATGGAAGCCACCGACAACTGTAGATGCGGGATAGAACTCTTTCACCGCTACGAGAGGCGGGGCTAATCCCCGCCCTTCCATCACCTTCATTCTATGCGCTGACAAGAATAATGATATTCGAACCCGCCTGCATCCATATCTGAACTTGAGGTTGTTGGAATGCTGGTAGATGTTCATAGCCACTTCTCATACTATCAGGAAGATGTCAATCGAGCGTTAAAGGACATACATGAGAACGGAGTACTCATGGTGTCAGTGTCTACCGATATTTCCTCCTATAATGATACATTAGAACTAGCAAGACGCTCAGAACTTATTCTTCCTGCTTTTGGAGTACATCCAATGGTTGCACATGAGAACATGGATCAGCTTGACACAATCAAGAGAATTGCTGATGAGGCACTAATGCTTGGGGAGATTGGTCTTGACCGAAATTGGATAAAAGATGCTTCATACTTTCCCTTGCAAGTATCCCTTCTCGAGAAGTTTCTTGAATCCGCACAGAAACAATGCACCACAGTAATTCTTCATGTTGCAGGAGCGGAGAACGAGGTCATTGAGATGCTAGAGAACTATTCCATTAGAAATGGAATCATTCATGATTATTATGGTCCAATTAATCTAGTTGAGAAAATCATTGACACAAATCTATACTTCGCCTTTGATAGAAGCTATCTGAAGTCATATGAATCGGAAATTAAGGATTGGAAAGAACGCCTTGAGATAGCCACTATGATTCCTGATGATCTTTTCCTCATAGAAACTGATGGTCCAAATAGACCTCCTAGGAAAATGCCATTTGAGGCATTACAGATAGTTGCAGAACGAATAGCAGAGCTTCGAAAAACGACTGTTGATGAAATTAATGCGCAATCTAGTAGCAACTTCCTCAGGCTGATTAAAGATGACACACGCCTATCAAAATTCATCGCCATTATGAAACAAAGCTAAGATTACTAAAATTGTATCAAATGAGGTCCAAAAAAGTCGCCCCTTGGAAAGCTTTTTATTCGAACTCTTCGCGGGGGGGTTTGCTATCGCGTCATACGGTGTCAGGCCGGATGCTGTCGGCGAGTGCCAAGCGATGATGGTTGGTGATTTCCAGACGCGACAACAAGATGCGGACGTGAGATAGACTGGCACAAGGAGTGTCAGAATGCCCTCAGGTCTAAGATACGCTCAACAGTGTG
>JBHLQJ010000020.1:0-19611 GCA_048884945.1 Candidatus Thorarchaeota archaeon
AGACGAAGGAAGATATTGAATGATCGTGCATATGCCATGTCTAAGAAGGTGCGAGACGAGGATATCGAATGGCTCATTCTAGATGCTGACACTTTCATTGTCGACCGCGTGTCCACCAAAATGCGCTCAGTTATTGCTGGGTACCATGAATTAGCTGATATTGGCTTAGACGCTCTTATCTCCCTACCTGGACTAACGATGTCAATTGGTAGGTTTCAAGATGCTCGTGCAATTCTGATTAATTATGCCAGGCATTCAAGATATGGACTCGTGCCGAATGATTTTCCAGACCGTGGTATACAACCTCAATATGACTCCGTTGATGCATCACTATGGTTCATTATGGCTGTTCACAAATATATTGAAGCAACAAATGATGTCGAATTCCTTCGTGGCATTATCTGGGACACAATGGAGTCCATTATAGCCGCTTATAGAATTGGTACTAAATATAACATACACGAAGATCATGATGGAATGATCATATCAGGAATAGAAGGTGTTGAGGTTTCCTGGATGAATGAGCGTATAGGAGACTGGTGCGCAACTCCTCGCATAGGAAAATGCGTAGAGATTAATGCACTCTGGTTCAATGCTCTAATGGCCATGGGGGATATGTGTGAATTAGTGGGCAGAGATCCATATGAGTTTCGAGCTGTAGCATCTTGGATACGAGAAGCATTTCAACAAACCTTCTGGAATGAGGAGCTTGGATATCTCTATGATGTGGTTACTGATGAAACCAAAGATGCCTCAATCAGACCTAACCAGATATTTGCGCTGAGTCTCCCATATCCGTTACTCGAGGAGATTCAAGCGAATTCAGTCCTGAAAGTTGTTACAAGAGAACTTCTTACTCCATTTGGACTACGAACTCTGTCACCATCAGATCCTCGATATGCCAGAGCATATACTGGAGGTCCAAAGAGCCGAGCTGCTGCAACACATCAAGGTTCTGTGCATCCTTGGCTTATCGGACCCTACATAACTGCATGGCTAAATGTAAACGGTCGTTCTGATGCAAACAAGGTAAAAGCTGAGAAAAGCATCTTTCGCCCAGTTTTGAATGCAGTACGACGAGGCTGTTTGGGAACTGTTTCCGACATGTTCGATGGTTCGAAACCACATAGAGATCGTGGCTGTGTTTCGCGAGCTCGAAGTGTTGCGGAACTTCTCAGAGTCTACTTCGATGAGCTGTAGATGATTCATCCATAATACATTATATGCAATTTTGCAATGTACTAGATGCAGTTTGTCGGTTTTTTCCATCAGAGGTTACTAGGAAAGAATCTTTGATGATTGCGCCAAATAATCAAAACCCTGTGTTTGACTCCGAGGCTAATCTGGAGAAAGACAGCACGCTGGGTTATTGGTGAGGTGTATTTAATGAAAAAAACACATGCATTATTCATTGTGGCTCTACTAGTCATGAGCTTTGCTGCCACAACGAGTTTTGTTCAAGCTCAGACAACTGGAGCACCTTTGCTGTATGTGTCTTGGGAAGTCAATGATGAACCAGACACATTCGAACATACCGAGCAGAATTCTCAGTGGATATTTGGTCCTCAACCATCAGTTACTACCAGATACGCTGAGGATGGAAGTGATATCGCTAATAACTACTATAGAGTCGAAGTAGGCACCAACTTACTTACAGAAATCGTAATTCCCAAATCTTTTTTGAGTGAGCGAGCAGGTCTTGATGTCGTTCAATACTGGGGATCTACAGGTGAGGAGAGGGGTCCAATCTTCGTACTTGAATACAATGCTACTTCTGATGAATGGAACAGCTTAAGTTTTCGATATGTTGCTGGAGCCGAAGCACCGATTGAAGCCAATTTTATTTCATTAAACAGCGATAGCTGTGAATTTAGTGACAATGTAGTTTCTGACCAATATGAGATCACTTTTGCATATAGTTTTACACTTATCATTGTACGACGTATCTTCTGGACAGGAATGCAAGCAATTGATACCCTTGGACGTCCAGTAACACCTTCGTGGCTCGCAACTCTTAATGCAGGTACTTTCGCAGTGCCACCCCTAGGGCTTGAAGTCGATGTTGCAAGTCATATATTCTCTCTTCCAAGATATTATTATGCTGAAGTATCAAGTCTAGCTGGAGATATCATCCACTATGTAGATGCTGGAGATGAGTTCAAATTCAGTATTGAATCAAATGAAGAATTTGGAGCTATGGTAATACCTTTTGTTTCAACATACGGTAAGTATGTGCGAAACTACAGCTTCTCAATGCCTGATAATTTCTTTTCTCCTGATACGAAATTTACAGAATCTTCAGAAATGCCAGCGATTCTATTCTTTGTCTATAATGGAGTTTCAGCGTTTCCGATAATGGGTTATCTGGATAATATAACTTGGGCATGGAGTCCAGAAATATTGCAATGGATGGTTGATTTCGATTTTCTCTTTAATGCCTCTATCGATGTTTCTTATTACTATTCTATGAGTACTACAATGATTGAAAATGGCGGCGCGAAAATATCGTGGATCGGATCTTTCACTGATAAGCTAGATCTCAGTGCGGATGATTTTGCAGTCGGAGGCAAGATTACTCCGATACCCTTCTTTTGGTATGTTACAGGTCAAGATGGCAAGAGACTTGAGGCTCATCCAGATATCGAGAAACACAACACTGTTAGTTTAGCTTTCAAACAAGAGTTTATTGAAGTATTTCTCAGAAAGGATGGTTTTATCGTTGACCGCGCACTCCAAGGTGAAATCCTAAATCTTACATTGAACGTTCATGCACCTGCTGGTATTATTAGTGGGACTTCATATGTTGAGCTCAACAAAACCAATGTTGTCGTTGATGAAGCCTTGGCGATAGACATTGCAGGAATGTATGTGCATGTTGAACGGCACAACCTTACCATATGGTTTGAAACAGGTGGTTACGAATCCAATGCAACTCACTACTGGCGTCACGAAACAAGGCATTTCGTGGTCGTTGATTTTCTGCATAACATGGTATGGTCCGCGTCAACCGTGACAAAACATGTCTATGCATTGAATGGCATTTACGCTGGTATTGAGAATGATATTGATCTAGGTCTTATGATTATCCATGATTGGAATTGGTCTATTAACCCAACTGAGTCCATTTTAAATATAGGCTTTGAATTCGCGGCTAATGCTCCATCAATGATCGTCAATAAAGCACATATTGCATCTGGAGGTCTAATGTGGTGGCAAATGAATGCCTCAATTGCGGGTACAGACACATGGGTGATCTACCCACTTGGCCCTGAACCTGGAAACAACACTGCATTCTTTAATGAAGAGGTGCAGAGTGATGTCATTTGGAGCCCTGCTCACTTCATTCTTGGGCAAGTAGATTTCTTTGAACCACAACGGTGGGTGGTCACAGATAGAGGAGCAATCGATCTTGATGGAAATGTCTTTACTACCGATGATCAATATTTCATTAAACGTACCGGGTATTGGCACGATTGGGGCAACATATCTTTAGAGCAGATGACCGTTCAAGTTGCTTTTGATCCATCTCCTGGTCTACCTGGTGACGAGTTTTGGTCAGGAAACGCCATGGGTGTACTTGAACTTGAGATGGCGTTTGACGCCAACGAAACTTTCTATTGGTACCATACTGACATGTCCCCAGTGAGCCAAAGTGAGCTTGATACTATTCGTGATGAGCTATGGGCTGATCATGCAGAAGGAATTGCCGTTCCTGATTACAAATATATTGCATGGATGACTGAGAACAGAACAATCGACCTAACTAGTATTACTGGTCTTGAATCCAATAAATGGAGCAATACTTGGTTCTTCTGGGGCACTCATCAAGCATTTGTGGTGTCAGTATCCGAGAGCAGTCGTTTAGCTGCACATTTCAGGGCTCAATATGCTGGTCTTCTTATCTTCAATGATGATCCACTTGGTGCATCTCCGCGTGCACCTGATTTCTACTTCGAAGATGGTCAACTTGTAACTGATGAAGTCACGCATTTGATTCTGATAGATGCAGTTGGTGATTCAGAATTTCGACAGCCTTTTGGCGCTACGAATGGAACTGGTGCTGTTATTGTTTCTCCTGATACAGAGGTCACTTTTGGAGTTTCAATCTATGATGTGGATGTAACTCTCTATCCCCTACGAATTGAGAATTCTCCTGGCATCAGAGGACCATGGGCTTTCAGAGAATCCTATGAAGGAGCTCTTGGTCTAAGGAGCACAGACTTTGATTATGCAATCTCTCATGCTACAGTGGATGAGATGGCTTTTGATATCACATTCAATGTTGACCTTGTTTCATATAATCCTCTTGATTCTAGAAGGTGGAACCATGCTGTTAGTTTCAAGGTTGACCAACGCATTGGTGATTTCACCCTTGAATCCTTTGACCAAACTATTCTTACTGGTAGAAGTTTAGCAGTTAATTTCTTTGGAGTCCTTGGTACTGTTGGGAGAACTCAGTATACTGCTGGTGATGTTCCAGTAACTGATACCAACAGAGAAAGTGTTGGTGCTGCTTACTATCAGTTTGGAAGTGGAAACAATCCTTATGCAAATGTATCCATGGGTGATCTTCCTTACACATGGGGCGGTGATGGTCACACAACTGTAAACAAATCTGGGTCATCAACTGCACCTATTGGTGCTTTTAGCGCGATGTATCAATCAACATCTGGGCAATCTGTGACTGATTGGCAAGTTGACGCAACTATGTTGTTCATGACAGCCGGTTATGAACGCTGGGGCGGAGAAGATATCATTTGCGATCCAGTTTTCGTTGCCTACACGAGTGCATATCAGACTGATACTACTCCATATCCACCTGAAGATGTTAATCCACTAACCCTATATCTTATTGTTGGAGGCGTAGTTGCGTTGATTGTTATTGTCTGTATGCTTTATAGACGAAGGTAGAATATCTTAGGAGGACCGGACAATGTGTCTGGTTCTTCTTTCTTCTTTTTATTATGTTTATAGTAGCTCTTCAGGAAGATTGTCCTTAACAGATATTGGATCACTGAGGTAACTGTTATCCGGAGGCATAATAACATTCCACCCTCTAGAATACTCATAGGTTGCACAGGCCGCATAACCCATTGAATGCCAATCATTGATATTTAATGGAGTCGCAGTCACAAGAGAGTGGAAGAGCATTGCCATGAGTGGGTCAACCACAACTGCTACGACATCATCCTGATGTTTTGCGATAATCTCTCCCATACAGGTGCCAAAACGCTTTTGAGCTTCTGAGAAGGACTCTCCATTCTCCATAGCATAATTTTCATCTTGCCACATTTTCTTGAGTTTATCAGCAAGAAGCTCCAAATTGTCAATATCATTACCAAAGTTCACTGAGTCTAAGCAATCGATTTTCTTTACCTTAGACTCAAATTCTTTAGCCAAAACATCAGTTGATTTTGCGGCTAGCTTATTGGTGGCTGCATAAAGAATTCTTACACCTGTCGCTACCCTTGATCTAGCCATTTCAAAAAGCTGGTTCTCACCACGTTTAGAGAGATTTTGTGAGTTGAATCCATCGGATTCCCCAACAGTGATCACATAGACCAGTGTTCTAGGTTCCAATCGTTTGGCAACCTCTCTCTCTTGGACGTATTCGAACATCTAGACACCTGCCAAAGATTTCTTTCAGAGTTTCCTAATATAATTCAGTATGACATTGTTTCTATTGTATATCTATGGTTTAAGGCTTCTCAAAACCTCATATAATCCGTATCCTCCCTCGATATCATCGAGTTGAAAGGAGCCAAAGGATTGGATAAGGAATGATACATCACCAGAATCCCCTCTAAATGGGACCGGTATCATTTGTCCAGGTCGAGCTCTGAGAATTTGTTTTTGGCCATTAGCATCAATTAATTCAAGGGTTGTCGATATAGGAAATATTCCATCCTCTTGGTACGAGTGGTCTAGCATATTGATAGTTTCTAAAGGTATGTTCTCTCCATTCTTGAAGATGAAGCCACCAGAGCCTATACGTCCATCGTTCATGACGACTGCAGCAGGATTTACAGCTAAATCTTCGCTAAACCAAATAACGAAATAGAACCAATTACCCACTCCAGTCCAGTCGCGTATACCATGAGTATGATCTCTTTGACCAAGACAACCTTCAATTTCGATTATCTCGTCACCAATTCTCATTGATCCTGTCACCTTTCCAATTTGTTCCCAATGCATATCTCCGGTTTTCTTTCCTATTTCCAATGATTCTGGAGTCATGTGTTTGCTGTATTCGTAGACTGTGTTGATTGCAGCATATTCCAAATCTACCTTTACTCCTACCAAATCAGTAATGACTTCTGGATTTTCCTGTACCTTGGCAAAATTCTTTGGATCATCGAAAATTAGTATTGGCCCTTCAAAAGAATATTTCCACTTCCCATTACTAAGACATTGATGATGAACACTTGATACTTGTATAGATTCTGGATAGCTGCAACCTCCATCATTTGCATGATAGGCTCCGATCGAACCATCTGGTAGAAATAGAAAGAAGAATGTCATTCCTTCTTTCTTGTTTGGCTTGAACCCGACTCTACTCATTCCTCCAATTTTTTTATCATTATCATAAAAGATGAAGTAGTAGCTCTCGTTCCATTCAACATGTTTTGAAGGCTTGTGTGTTAAAGGTTCCAAAATGATTTCACTCCGGGTTTTGCAGAATTACTAATCCTTGATTTCCATTAAGCGTCACATATTGTCCAGTCTTGAAAATCTTACATGCGTTCCGCACATTGGTGACAGCTGGAATTCCAAACTCACGCGATACCACAGCCCCATGTGATAAAACTCCTCCAGACTCGGTAACGAGCCCTCCTATCTTCGAGAAGATTGGTGTCCATCCTGGATCTGTTCTGGGGACCACGAGAATCTCCCCAGCTTTTACTTGAGCAATATCTTCTATTCTTTCAAGTGTTCGAACAAATCCTGTAATTATTCCTTGACTTGCTGGTATTCCAGTGTATCCCTCAACAGAATCAGGTAATGGATCATCAAACTCTCGCGAACCTATCAGAAATTTTGGCGGAGTTGAATTTTCATACTTCAAGAATTCTTCAAACCTATGCTTAGCGAGGTGTCTAAATTCAGATGGTTCTGGACTTCCTTTCTTTGCTTTAATAGCAGTTCTCAATTCTTTTCGATGGAAAAAGAAGACATGACGTGCATCATCTAGATATCCATTATCAACAAGACGCTTACCAATCTCTAGAAACACTCGTCGATTTCTTGTAATCCATCTGTCAAGATTGAATCTCTGGTTTTCTCTAAAACCAATATATGTGCGAGCCATTCCAAGAATCGAGGAGAAAAGCATCCATTTGATAGGTCCATATCTTTGACTTCGAATATGATTCTCAACTATGGATTCTGCTTGGATTCGTTTGTGCGCAAGAGATAGTTCAATATCATCTAAGTCTGCTATAGTTTCAATGACTAGTGGTTTGATTGCATCAACCACATATTCTGGGGCATCATTCCACCTTGGATAGAAAGGCTCTCTTGTGAAACCTCGGTCTCCAAAATCTTCTAAAAACCTCTTAAAACTCTCTAAGAATGATTGAACTACCGGAGTATCAGTTTCCAATAACGCTGCATACAACTCATTTGATGGCGTATCAATGATAAGGTTCTTCAGCTCCTCATCTTGTTTCACTTGCAGTGCTAGCTCGACCAACTTTCTATTCGTTTCTGTAGTCTTATGCTCTAGACCTGACAATAAAATTGGATACATCACATTGCCAGCTTGCTCACCAAGCCATCTTCGAAGGAGATAGTTTGTAATTAGATTCATTCCCAAGGTGTGAACGGGTATTCCATAACGGACCATTCTGAAGTGTTTCATCATCATTTTATCAAGTTCATCAGCGAGGACCATTAAATCAGAAACCGACCCATTTTGAATAAGCTGTTCAAGATCCGAATCAAATTTCCTACAAAATGGATTGAACGTGTCATTAGTCCATTTCATGTATGCATCATTTGTTTTTGTCATGCTACCGTCAGAATCAAATAGCATAACTCTGATTTCAGCCATTATCCGAGTTTTAAGTGCAAAAGGAAGATTTCTCATTGTGTTCTTTCCATAGGGTCCGTCTCCTTCAGGGAAGTAATTTAGTACATCTTCAGATCTGACAAATGGAGGTATCTCATTGATCACCTTGGTTCTGATGACATCCAGATTGAAGTATGCGTGAGCCTTGTGCAGTTTGAGAAGCTCTTCTGGCATCTCCTTGTATCCCATTATTGCATTCGTTTCAATATTAACAATGTAGGTTATTTGATCTCCAAGGAGGTCATAAAATAAAGGCGTCACTGGATCATTCCAATAATCATCTGCATAGCCTCTTGTCCAGAGGATGTCGTCTGTCTCCTGTTTTACTCTAGAAACACCTGTTATCGGACGTGTTTGAAGAATGTGAATTTCTCCTTCTTTATCGATTGCCCATTCGATGTCCTGTGGGACTTTGAAGCAATTTTCAATTGATTTGGCAATCTTTGATAGTTCCACAACCTCGCTATCGCAAAGAGAAGATTCTTGTCGTTTCTCTGGAGATATCAATACTGATTGAACTCCCTCAGCTGTAGCCTCAGTCATCAAATCTTTTGTGCCAATTTCACAACTAATTATTCGGAAATCATTCTTAAGTCCCACGTTCACGATATATCTATCTGGAATAGTTTGACCAGACACAACAGATTCTCCGAAGCCAAAGTTTGATTCAAGCATCATCTCAGAATCAGAATTTGATAATGGATTTCTAGTAAACAGAACCCCTGCGCTTCTGGCTTGAACCATTGATTGAACGACGACAGCAATCTGCACTTGGTCGTGTTCGATATTGTTTTCCTCACGATAGGCAATTGCCCTATCTGTCCACATGGAAGCGAAACAATGCTTGATGTTTTCTAAAAGACTATCTTTCCCTTCTACATTGAGCGAAGTTTCATATTGTCCTGCAAATGAGGCTTCTGGCAAATCTTCTGCAGTAGCTGATGAGCGGACTGCAACTCTACCGTTACCAATTTCGTCATACGCATCGATAATTGAATCAATTAAACCGTCTGGAAAACTTGCTTGTTCAATAGTCTGTCTAAGATGATCAATGTCATCTATTACTGTGGAATCAATATTATTGAAATTAAGGAAGAATCTATAGGCCTCTGTTGTAATCACAAATCCTTCTGGGACATTAAAGCCCTCTTTAAGAAGATAGCCGAGGTTTGACGCTTTACCTCCCACAATTGAGATTGCTGCTTGGTCGAGGTTTCTTAGATTTAGTATCATATTTGAGAGAATCATGAAAACCTCCCATGTCTTCAGAACTGATTCGATTGTTGTTCACATCGATGCTAAGAGGATTTCGGCTCATCCAGAGGATATAATTAAAAGCTCAATCTGTAAGGTTCATATTGCCTTGTGAACAGGTACTGAATGAGGTTTCAACCTTTTGAGAATCACTCCAGATAAAATGAATAAATTAGATGGAAGAACATGTTTCATCTGTGGCCAATACCTCCTAAACTATTCTTCAAATGATTTGGCATATTTGAAGATTCATACAGGTGGAACGATGAAGGTCAAACCAGACACCTACTTTTTATTCCCTTGTCCTAATTGCAATAAAATTGCACACAAAAGATGTTGGTATGATGTAGGAGAGCGGAAGAAGCGAAAAGGGTTTTTCGGAAAAGAATGGCAAATGGTATGTCCGGATTGTGATCACATTCTGTCCTCAAAACGAACAGAACGATTGGATTGGAATAAAGGCTACGAAATACCCGGACATCCTGATAGTGAGCTCCTTGAACTCCAAGTACCCGAGGTAATGTCATGGAAAGCAGGATCCGTCTTTGGGAAGATTGGTCGAGCAATTGATAATTTCTTCTTGTCTGTTGGACTTCGTTCTCTTAGCGATCCAGAACGGAGTTCAATTGGACGGGCAGCACAAAAGATAGGAAAAACGATTCAGGATGTAGCTGAACAAGTTTTCAAACTGAACATTCCCAAAGAACAACGGTCTGAGATAAGAGACCTCAAGTGTCAAAATTGTGGAGCACCATTACCTCTTCCTGGTGAATTCGAAGATGCAGTGGTATGCGCACACTGTGGAACTGCACATCTTCTCTGATTTACATGAATAATGGGTTGTTCATCGCTTTGAACCCGCGCGAGATTCATTAATAAACGCCCAGAAACCATTCTAGTTTAACTAGCCAGTTGGAGGATTTTGATTCCGAATGCCAATCTACCTCGAGTTTAATGAGTCAACCTCTCAGTTTTTCGAGTCTACAAGAAACACCAGTGATGATTCAATCTTGCTGGTGATTGATGAAGCCCAAAAGAAGCTGATCATGACTGTTCCTTCCGGAAAGACAATGATTACACGGCGTGCCGCTGAACGTCAAGCAAGAGGCATTACAAAAACAGGCTTTCTCTGCAACGATGGCGGTCGATATGGCCGAGATCACGAGCTTGAAGTCTTGGGTGAAGGTGGTCAACTTCCCGATCGTCTAAGAGAGAGTCCTAGAGAAGTCTACTAAAGAAGACCTAATTTGGGCTCCCAATCATTTTTCAGTAAGTGAGCTTCATTAATTTTCACATATTTCGTAGTGTATAGCGAAAGCTTATATATTAACAATAGTGAATTCAATACGAGGTCTGGGATAATGCGATGCTGTGAATTAAAATACAGTGAAATCAGAGGAAAGGATGTCATCGACTCAAAAGGAGAAAAAATCGGTGAAGTCATGGATTGGATCTTTGGATGTGGTGAGAATAGGCTTGATTTGAAGTATGTTGTGCTTGGCGGTGGAAGAATAGAAGAGTTTCTAGAATCGATCCGTGCACGACCAGACATTGATCCAGTGGTCAGACTAGAAGATGTAGATTCCATTTCTGACAAAGTCTATCTGAAGGTTGATGGTGAGGCTCTTAAGAAAACTCTTGACCCTGGAGTATTAGCAGAAACCTATATGACCTTCTCAAAGCTATCTGATGTAAAAGTCATTGATTCGGATGGTATCAAAGTTGGTTTTGTAATTGACATATGGTATGATGCTGACAATACGATGTGGCTCGTATTAGGTGGAGGCTTTTTCGAGGAGCTTCTTGAGCGTTTGAAAGCACAACCTGATATTGACCTTCTTGTCCCACCGCACTTCATTGAGTCGATTGACAGAGATGAAATCAGATTGAGTATTTCGAAATTTCAGCTAGAGTCCACTTGCGAAGATGAATACAAAAAACTGCAAAGACAGCTAGCTGGATCTGCTCCTCATGATGATGCGCGCTATGCGCAACTCAGATTGGGCCGAGGTCCAAGCAGAGGATTTGCTTAAAGCACTAGAAATTGGATGTGGTGTTTCGTAACGGAATCTCACATCCAATATGTTTCCATTGCTTTTCATTTTCGATGAGTAAAACATTCTATCCGAGTTTGGAAGTAGTCTGTAATATCGTGGACCAGTTTGAATATATTAGAATTCGGCTTTCTTTGTTGCAAGTCAACTCTATCTGCCAATCGAAACATTACAGAATGGACAACGAACAATTTTTCCGCTCTTCAACTCTTCTACATTTTCCAACGTGAGTTTACTGCCGCACATTGGACATAGATATGCAGAGAGTCTTTCTTTCAGGTCATCAATGGCTGGGAGGATCATGGCATCGTCTTCACCTGCAACACGGATTCTACAGCTTGCTCCCTTTTGCCTTGCACGACCTGTTATGAAGATTTCAGCCCCAATATTCTTTCCAGTATATTTTCCCTTCGCCCAACCTGTGACTCTGAAATGCAGCACATCATCTGTTACAGATTCATCACTTGAAACTTCATGGAAGTTTGAATCACTAAGAACACGCAATGTTTTTTCTTGCATCTCTTCAGGTGTCCATTCTCCAACTTTTAATAGGATTTCACCTGACTCAAGTTCTTTGAGCTTCAGTTCGAATCTCTTGGGTGTGATTGCTTCAGGCTGTAAAAGGTCACAAACAGCTCTAATCGTATAAGATTCGGTTGTCAAAGTGTGGGCTTTTCCAGAAGCGTCAACGTAAGACACACCTGCAACGATTTCACCTCTTACACAATCCTGAGTTGGGAGGAAATCAAAAGAGGGACTTCGAAATCCTTGAGGTTCAATCTTGGAGAAGAATACATCATCATCCTCAGTCTTAAGGATCAAAGTATCTCTTGGGTATGATAGTATGTATACAGTTACATCATTGATCGTATAAGGGCTTTCGTTTAGAACCTTTACTTTGAATCTGAACCGACCACCGATGATCTCTCCACCGCGGACTGCTCTTACTTTCGATGTTATTCTCTTTTGGGTGGATTCTTGAGCTCCTGCAGTCTGCCAGAACAACTGACCTTTGCTGGTGCTTGCGAGGCTCGTTTGTCGGTCTGAAGTTTCGGTGATGCGGACTCGTCTTACCGGAGTTGTTGACCGAGGTTTTTGTTCTAACCAAGGTGTTTCTTCTCTCGATGATGCTTGCTCTTTATCACTAATTTGTGGATTAATATTGGAGTAGCATGCCGCCAAAATGCAAAAGATGACGATGAGGGCAAGTGAAAAAGTGAGGAAAATGGCAGGACCAAATGAAGCCATTTGCGGTCCTTGTCCTAAAGTCAAAAAATAGAGAAATATGGAGATCAGAAGAAAAAGTACACACACAGCAACTATACTAATCTCTTCATTCTCTTTCGGAACTTGAGCTGAAGGAGGCTTTACTTCCTCACTTGGTATTGTTCTTGATTCATATTTTTCTTCGTCAGTAAGCTTTGGAGCACTCGACAAGACCGCAAAAGTTACAGTCATAATGAATGTCAGTAGAAGCGTGCCCAATGTTACCCATGCTAATAAATTACGGAATGCTAAAAATGCGCCAACAAAAATTAAAATGACAGCGATTGATGTAACCACGATGATTGCTATTCTTTTGGTGTCCCATGAATTACTTTGGTCGCTCAGAGTCCTCCCTCATGCATGAATTTGCGCAGGATGATATAGGGTTTTCTTGACAAAAAACAATCAACTAACGTCCAATCGAAATACCACAAAACGGGCACGATATGATTTTTCCATTTTTGAGATCATCCACATTCTGTAGAGTCAAGGTAGATCCACACATTGGACATAACCACGCGCTAAGTCTTTCTCTCAAATCATCAATTGCAGGAAGGATCATTGCTTGGTCCTCACCAGAAACTCTTACTGTACAGGTAGCACCTCTCTTCCCTGTTGGACCTGTTATGCTTATTTGAACGCCAATACTCTTCCCTGTATACTTCCCTTTAGCAGAACCAAATATCTTTGCATACACAATACCATCAACTAGATCCATGTTACTGCTGACTTCAAAGAAATTAGAGTCACCAACCAATCTTAGTGCTTTTTCGAACATCTCTTCAGGGGTCCATTCATTGACCTTTACAACCATTTCACCATGTTCATGTTCTTTGAGCTTCAATTCAAATTCCTGAGGGCTGATTTGATCTGGCAAGAGCAAATCACACACTGACCTTATGACAAATGGTTTTGTGCTGAGAGTATGCGCTTTCCCTTTCATGTCGACAAAAGATACACCAGCCACAATCTCGCCACGTACGCAATCCTGTGTTGGAAGGAAATCAAATGTTGGACTTCTGAACCCTCCAGGTTCTATCTTAGAATAATGACAGCTATCATCGTCAACAAGTTTCAGAGCTTCATTAGGGAATGATAATAGGTACACAGTGACATCCGTGACCATATATTCTGAATCATTCTTCACTTTGACCTTAAACCTCATCCTATTTCCAATGAACTCTCCCCCTCGAAGAGCTTTCACATCTTTTGACTCTTGAATTTCTATTGGGTCAACTACCGAAAGGGCTTTTGCTACTCCAGGGATTGGCTTTTGTCTTTTAATAACGGGATATTCGTATGTCCTATACTGACCAGTCCGGAAAAATGACTCTCGTTGGCTTCTCATATAATCATCAATTGAAGGGTCAGTCGTTTTTTCGCTGCCCTGAGGACATCTGCCGAGGGAATAACAGCAGCATAGAAGAAAGAAAGTAAAGATGAATCCATTAATCAAAACAAATACAGGGTCAAATATCGGAAGCAACAAATCCTATCTCCTCAATACTAGCGCCCAACTGAAACTGAACAGAAGGGGCATACCACAACTTTTCCATCGCGTAATTTCTCTACATTGTCTAAAGTCAGAGGACTTCCACACATTGGGCATAACCACGCACTTAGACGCTCTTTGAGGTCGTCGATTGCTGGTAGGATCATTGCTTGGTCTTCACCTGAAACCTTGATGGTACATGAGGCACCCTTCTTTCCCACTGGACCAGAAATACTAATTTCTACGCTAACAGATTTCCCTGTGTATTTTCCCTTTGCCAATCCAGAAAGGTTGCCAAAAACAATGTCTTCCCTGATTTCCAGATTGCTTTGCACCTCATAGAAGTTACATTCATCCATTATTCTGAGTGCTTTCTCGAACATTTCCCTAGGTGTCCATTCTTCTACCTTGATGACAATCTCTCCATGTTCATAGGACTTCAATTTAAGGGCAAAATCCTCTGGAGTAACTTGGTCAGGGATTAACAGATCGCAGACTGCTCTAATCACGAAAGGTTCAGTGCTTAATGTGTGTGCTCTGCCAGTCATGTCTACATATGACACGCCTGCGACAATCTCTCCTTTTACACAATCTTGTGTGGGCAGGAAATCAAAAGTAGGGCTTCGAAATCCACCAGGTTCGATTTTTGAGAATTTACAGTCATCTTCTCTACCCCCTAATCGGAGAGCATCTTTTGGATATGATAATAAGTAAACTGTGACGTCAGTGATCATATATGGTGAGTCATTGACTACTTTCACCTTAAACCTCATTCTGTTTCCAACGAACTCTCCGCCCCTCATAGCTTTGACTTTCTTTTCCATGAGGACTGGTGGTTTCTGGACCTGTCTTATAGCATAGGAAACTCCTGGAATTGGTCTTTGGGTTCTAAGAGTTTGTTGTGGAATAGGATCTCGAGGTACCTCTCGCCAGCTCATCGTTGGCGAAGGACGTTTTTCTGATGGGATGCCTATTTCTTTGCGTACACTTTTTGGAATAGTTTCTGGCTTTTCAACCCGACCTCCTGAACATGCCAACCCGATAGCAATAATTGCAAGGAGGAGAAAAATGAAGATTAGAATTCCATTTATCAGACTATCAATAAACTGTAACATCAATATCATTAATCCCAATCCCACCAACGAAGTGGCTATTAGTTCTGTTAACCTTTACACGGGGAGCGCTTTAAAATCTTTGATGATTTTTTTAGAGCACCTTAATTTGTACTAGACTATGAACACAACCATCAATACACCTAATATTGTAAGAAGCGTGCCAAACAAAACCTGTCTATTTACATCCTCTTTAAGATAAAATGCAGAAAGTGGCGCCGTAAACATCGGTGCAGATGCTACAATTAAAGATGTCACTGTCGCACCTACAAACTTCACTGCATAACTATATGTTACAAGACTCAGCCCAAGTCCAACAGTTCCTGTAGCTAATGCAAAAATAATCGCTCGCTTGTTTGGCACCAATCTGTTACCTCTGAACGAGTAGAGGAAAATTGGTACAAGTATCAAAGAAGCGGCAAGTATTCGATAGAAGTTGGCTTCGGCTGGTCCAACTCCAACTAGTCCGGCTTGAAATATAACATCACTAAGAGCCCAGCAGATAAGAACAAGAAAAGCAAGGATTAATCCTATTCTTAGATCGTCACTGCTCCATCGACTGGTATTTTTTGCGACATCCTGCTCAGCAATAGCTATCATGATAACTCCGAATACGACTATAAAGGCACCAAGAACTCTCTGAGGGATTACAGGTTCTCCTAGAAAAATAGCCGCGAGAAGATACACCAGAAGGGGATAACTCATCGCAATTGGAAATGCTCTGGCAACGCCTATTCTCTCCTGACTATAGAAATACATTCCATCGCCAATCACGATTCCAATCACCATGGACAGGATAAGTGGAAAAAGCGATTCTACCGGTATCGTAAACGTAATTGATCCTGAAGCTGCAACAGCGAAAACATATGCTACTGGAAGACTTACCCACATACGCGTGAACATAATGTCCATGACACTGATGTCCTCGCTCATCTTTTTGTAGATGATATTAGTTACTCCAAAGAAGAGCATAGCTAATAGAGCACTGATAACGCCAAGAAGATACGGATCAATGATAGATTGCATTCCGAAATGCAGAATTCCTTCGAACCTAATAAAATGCAGGACGTAGACATCTGATGGCTCCTGTTTCTAGTTAGATATTCTTATACGGTTTTAAACATAAAAATATTTGAAGATTAATCTCGGGGACGTGGAGTGACACCAAAGTATCTAGTTCATCTGACCAAGAACAAACGATTATGTTTATGCTTGATACTTAGCCTAATCTTTGTGGGATCTCTATCAGTGGAAGTAACTGCTCAGGATTTAGATGAATTTCCACTTGGCCTTTTCCTTCACTACACACAAACAGAATACGGTGGAGAAGGATCCCTTAACCAGTGGTATAATATGACATACATAGTCAACAAATGGATAAGTCAAGAAGCAATTGAAGTCACTCATATATTCAATAATACTGATGAATATCAATATGAAGCCGTCTTCCCTGATGAATTTTATAAATTAAGTGGGATTGGAAATTTATGGTGTGATACTACTTTCTGGGAACTCACTACAAATGTGACATTTTTTGATTTGACGTTCACAATAGTGTCTATAGAAAATCGAACTTTGCCACTAGGCAATTTTAGCTGCCATCATTTGAACTTTAAGGAAGATTCTGATCAATTATTTGATATTGAACTTGACCTATATTATGATACATACTCTGGGATACTTATTGAAACTCAGGACAAATATACGAACAACACAAATCCTTCAATTGTCTATACTAATAGCACTATTCTCACTGACAGTAACTTTCAATTATTCACTGATTATCTAATCCATACACCCACTACTTCTCCACCCACCACTTCTACTACTACTACAACTACTACCATAACAACTCAACCACCAACCTCTTCTACATCTCCCACAGCAATAATTCCACCTCCAACTAACACTAATTATTATTTCCCGGTTCCTGACGATTGGGGATCCACTAGTTTCCTTCTAATATGCATATCAGTTGAAGTTGTAATCATTTACTGCTTGATTCAGAAACGACGACAGTCTTGATTGATTTTTGAAGAAAACCTTTACTCCGCAGCCTTTGGTATGATGGCATCACGATACTTATACCTAAATCACCTTCCAACCGCTTTTAGAAAAAGTATATCACAATTCATGAGAAGTGGGAAGCTGAAGAAGGTTAGGGATATTGGGGAATCATAAAATCATCTTATTTGTGCTAGTGCTTGGGTTCATCTTTCTCAGTAATCAAGTTGGTGTAACTCATGCTTCTCAAGCAGATGATTTCCCGATTGGGATGTATCTACAATATCATGTGTACAACGAAATCCCGCCTTCCACCTTCGAATATAATATCCGGTATGATTTCATTCAATGGATTGATCGAGAAAGCTTATTGATAAAATACGAGAAAGACTCTGTCACAAATATCGCGCCTTTACCAGGCATTCGTCTCATTAGCCCAGATCTACCGCCCCTATGGATGGATGTTTCATTGTTGCAATTAGGCCAGATGATTGAAATCTCAGGAACCAACTATGATATTCTCATTAAGGAGGATTATTTTCTTCCTGGTTATGGTTACTATGAGTGCTTCCGCTTAGAGTATATAATCCAAGAAAATGGTAGAGAAAACGCGTCATCTCTATGGTATCATGGACAACTGGGAATATTGTGTGATTATCTACGAGTGGACATGGATATTGAAGCGAATGAAATGATAGAAGCACTAAATGTATTCGTTCTTGAAAGTAATTTTAATCAATATAGTCCTCCTACATTCACAACCACCACATCCACTACAACCACTGCAACGACTGTTATTACTACCACATCGCCAACAAGTACTACATCTCCTACTCAGACCACATCATCTGGAATGAGTACGACAACACCAGCGACCGTGTCACCTATAATTTTAACCGAAATTCTGGGACTTGGTATCATAATAGAGATTATCATAATCGTTGTTTTACTACAAAGAAAGAGATAATTTATTGAAACAATAAACTTCACTCTGAAGTATTGTTGAGATGAGTAATAGATGTTTGAGTTTGTAGTATCTTGTGTCAGGAGTCTGAATTGCCCCATTCGATACTTCCGAAGCTTCTTGTCTCACCTACTCAAGAGAATTATATTTCAATTACCGACCTATGGATACTTTACAGAATGAACACTCTACAATTTTCCCATCTCTCAGTGCTTCAACATTATCAAGTGAGAGTGGACTGGAGCACATTGGACAGAGCCATGCATTGAGACGTTCTCTTAAATCATCAATTGCAGGGAGAATCATCGCTTGATCTTCCCCTGATACACGGAGCGTACAAGAGGGACCCTTCTTTCCAGATTGTCCCGATATATCAATCTCTACGCCAATTTCTTTGCCAGTGTATTTTCCCTTTGCATACCCCGTTATCTTGGAAAATAAAACACCATTTGATTCCTCAGTTTTACTGTCGACTTCAAAGAAGTTTGATTCATCTACGATTCGAAGTGCTTTTTCAAACATCTCCTCAGGTGTCCATTCTTCAATCTTGACGACGATCTCACCGCATTCAAGATGCTTCAATTTCAGCTCGAAATCTTGCGGTGATACTCTGTGGGGTAATAACAAATCGCAAACTGACCTTATGATAAACGGTTTTGTATTCTTCATTTGTGGATTACCTTGAATATCTAGGAAGGAAACTCCTGCTACAATCTCTCCTTTAACACAATCTTGAGTAGGGAGGAAATCAAAGCTTGGGCTTCTGAACCCTCCTGGCTCTATTTTTGAAAAGAAAGCACTATCTTCGCTAGATTCCAATTTCAAGGCAGACTTAGGATATGAAAGTAAAAAGACTGTGACATCTGTGATAGTATATGGTGAATCATTTAGTATTTTCACCTTGAATCTCATTCTGTTGCCAATGAACTCCCCTCCACGAAGCACTTTGACCTGCAACTCTTGTCGTTTTTGAATTAGTTTCCTTGGAATGCTTATATCCTCTGAAGGGTCAACCTCACTAAGTGCTTGTGCGACTCCTGGTATTGGTCTTTTACGATGAAATCTGATTGATGATAAATCACTACTTTCAAATCCTGTTTTGTAGGTTTCACTTTTGAATAATCTTTGTAAACCAGATGGTGCTTCTGATTCCTCATACTCTGCAGGTACGTGACTTACCTCTATTTTTGACGCAAGATAACAGCAAATAACTACTAGAGTTCCTACGAATAATCCTAATAGTGTTCCTAGAAGGCCTGCGTCATATAGCACTTGTAAAATCAGCACCTTCAAAATCTTACTTCCCTCTTATTTCCTCTTTGAATAACTTCGTGTGAGAACGTTTAAGGGAATCGGATTATTGACATATTTCAGCTTGACGAAAATTAAATTTT
>JBHLQJ010000021.1:0-19409 GCA_048884945.1 Candidatus Thorarchaeota archaeon
CGGAAAGGATGCTATGGTCCTTCACCCATTTTATCAGGGCAAAATCATGAGCATAGGTAAATGTCCAGTCCGCGACTTCTCAGACTTTAGTATTTGGTATACTCCTGGTGTGGCGAAGCCATGCTTGGACATCAAGGATAATCCCGAAATGGCCTATGAGCACTTGAACAAAGGCAACATGGTGGCGGTTGTAAGCGATGGCACACGTGTACTCGGCCTGGGTGATATCGGTGCACTCGCTGCTGGTCCAGTGATGGAAGGGAAGGCAATTCTTTTCAAGTACTTGGGCGGCGTGGATGCTTGGCCAATCTGTGTTGATACAAAAGATGCTGACAAAATCATTGAATTCGTAAAACTCCTTCAGCCATCATTTGGCGGTATCAACCTTGAGGACATTTCCAAACCAAAGTGCTACAAGGTTCTTGAGGAACTGAGAAACGACCCAGATGTCAAGATACCAGTCTGGCACGATGACGCTCAAGGAACAGCGACCGTTGTGCTTGCAGGTGTGCTGGGGGGGCTGAATGTTGTCAAGAAAGACATTGAAAATATTTCAGTGGCTCTTTTAGGAGTTGGAGCAGCCAACACGCGTACTGCCTATCTCTTGATGGCTGCTGGAGTCAATCCTAAGAACATCATCATGGTAGACAGCCAAGGCGCAATATATGCAGACCGAGAGGACATCGTAAAGGAAAAAGACTATGACACCTTCAAATACGACCTGGCTCAAAAAACTAATCCAGAACGACATACTGGTGACCTAGGCGAAGTAATTGGAGGGATGGATGTACTCATTTCAGCATCAACACCAGTACCAGGCACGATAAAGAAGGAATGGGTTTCCAAGATGGCTAAGGACTCGATCGTCTATGCTTGTGCCAACCCGTTGCCTGAAATCTGGCCATGGGATGCAAAAGATGCAGGTGCTCGAATTGTTGGAACTGGTCGAAGCGATTTTGAAAACCAGATTAATAACTCACTTGGATTCCCAGGAATCTTTCGCGGAACCCTCGATGTGAGAGCAAGTACGATTACAGATGAGATGTGTATTGCGGCGGCTCAAGCATTAGCAGACCTTGGAGCTAAGGAAGCCAATGTCCGGAAAGTCATTCCAACAATGGATCAATGGGAACTCTATCCAGCTGAAGCTACAGCAGTTGGTATGAAAGCCATTGAGCAAGGCATCGCTAAGAAACACTGGGAGAGGAAAGATCTCTACAAGCATGCAGAGAAAATCATCAGGCAAGCGCGTGGAGCTTCTGAGATTCTATATGAGAAAGGCTTCATTCCTAAAGCACCCATCTAGAAATTCGAAAAATCGTCCTCCCGTTTCTGAATGGGAGGACATCTTCTCTCTTTTGCCGCAATCAGCTTGCGTATCTTGTTTCAATAACAAAACTCCATTGCGCTACATTATTAAGAATTGAAAATTCCACTCATCGAACTCGGTGAGCTTCCCTATATTATGTAACCGATTCATTGAAACCTCTGGAGAATCATAAATGTCATACGACAAATGCGTTCGATGCGGATCTTGTCTGCAGTTTTGTCCTATGTTTGACGCCACAGGTGAGGAACAGTTCTCACCACGAGGAAAAGCGTATCTTTTACAGGTAATGGATCAGATTGAGGATGATAAGGAACTTGCCAAAGAGTTCAGACGACTTCTATTCGAATGTACCCTTTGCGGGCGTTGTGAAGAAACCTGCTCTTCTGGTGTAGACCTTTTGAAGATTTGGCATGAGCAAAGAGCTAAAGCAATAAAAACCGCACCTGAAGAGTTTGCATATCTTGACCCGCTGAAGAATGCACTCTCAAATGTGAAGAACATCTATGGACTTGCTGCAGAGGATAGAGCAATCTACTGGCTTGACGAACTTGAGGACGAGATTCCAGGACTCGAGGATAGAGTCTACGAAAAGGGGAAGACTGCAGAGGTAATGGTATTTCTCGGATGTCTGATGTCATTCCGAGGCAGTCAGATTGATGTACTGCGGTCACTCTTTAAGACGCTGGAAAAACTTGAGGTTGACTATCTAGTTATGGGCTCAGAGGAATTCTGTTGTGGACACCCCCTTTATCTTATGGGAGATGACGAAGGAGCGCAGAAGTTGAGAGACCACAACAAACAGATCATTGAATCTGCAAAAGCAAAGAATGTCATCACATGTTGTCCAGGTTGTCTAATTCAGCTGAGGGAACATCACAATCTTGAGAATACTGAGGCATTACACCATACACAATTCTTTGACAAGAAATTAGAAAAAATCCCGCAATATAACCAGACTGAAGAGTTCTCATATCATGATCCTTGTGAGCTTCATCGGATTCTTGAGATTAAAACAGAACCAAGATCAGTCATCAACAAGATGGGAATCAAGTTTCGAGAGATGGACCTATCCTGTTGCGGTGGAGGAGGTCTTTTGAGGATGACAGATCCTGACCTTAGTGATAAGGTCATCCAGTTACGAGCAGCACGCGAAGGCGTGAAGAATACAACAGTGATTACAGCTTGCCCTTCGTGTCGGGAGCAGCTTCTTGGACAGGATCTGAAGACCAAAGATATTGTTGAACTGCTGTCAGATGCACTACGAGGAGGCGCTCAGTAAATGAGAATCAGAGATGTCGTAATAGGTGCAAACGCTAGTATGTACTACAAGCTCAACTTCCGAAAAATCAAGGGTGTATACTATCCTCGTTCTGAGCAAGAGGTCATTGCTGCAATAAAACACGCAAATAGTAATGGACTGTCCGTGACTCCCAAAGGTGGCGGTTCAGGTCTCAGCGGTGCATGCACAGGCGGAAATGATGAACGATTAATGATTAGCAGTCTACAGATGAAAGAAGTATTGGCTGTATCAAAAGATCAAGGATACATAGATGTACAGCCAGGAATCACACCCGATAAGATAAACGAATTCTTAGCACCTATGGGTATGCGGTTCTATGTTGCGCCGAGTAGTAGAGACATTGCCACTGTAGGAGGGATTCTCTCGACAGATGGTGGTGGAAATGATACTTGGTTTAATGGGACAATGCGAGACAGCACTATCCGTGTTAAGATGGTATTATATGATGGTAGGCTTCTAACAATCGACACGAATGGCGTCAAGAGTATTGACCCAGAGTTGGAAAAGCACCTGAATAAGATTGGGATGTCAATCCATGATGTTGCTAGTTCTCATGGAACCCTCGGATTTATCACCGAATTACGATTGTCAATTGGCCCTCAAATAAAAGAAACACTCGTTGGAGGCGTTGCAGAGTTCGAGGAATGCAATGCACTTGGTCGTGCACTCACAGAGATGATAGAAAGAAAGAGTCCAGTGAGATACGGTGAAGCAATCACATCAGCGCATATCGATGTTAGAGAGGATTTGAATCCTCCCTTGCTTATTGTCGACTTCCCTGCGGACTATGAATCTGAGATGAAAGACATCATAGACTACAAGCCTCTCGACAAACAGGGTTTAGCAAAAATGAAGGATATCAGGTTGAAACTACCAAAGAGAAATCCAAAAGTAGGAATTCAAGTTGCTCTGTTTGAGGGGTATGGGTTCCACGGTGATAGCTTGATTCATCTTCAAGACCGTCTAGACATGGTCAATGCACTCCTGATAGATCATGGAATGACACCCTTTGCGAAGTATGGACATGGTCCAAGTAAATGGTATTTGGGAAACAACACTCCAACATATGGCCTCATTCTTCACTCTAGAGAAATTAAGCCGGAAGACAAGAGTGGACAGGAAATGTTGGATACCGTTCTTGCCATAGTTGACCTATGTGAAGCAAATGGGATTACACCAAAGCCAGAACACAAATGGCCGTATTCTGACGAAATCAAGAAAAAGAGACTTGAGGAGATAAGAGGAATAATTGGCCAAGGGTTTAATCCATTCCTACTCTCGAAAGAGTGCAACGAGGTTCTGGGTTCAATGGTTTGAAAGTTGCTCAGCCAAGAATTTCGCGACAACTGTCAATTCAAAAGGCCAGGCGTATCTAAAAGACACTCTTGCATGACGTTCTTGCGCTCGTTTAATTGAGTCAGGTATATCAATCTCTGAATGTTCACCACCAGGAGTCATCATAGGTGTGATAACAATAATATCCTGTGCACCTGAAAGAACAGCCTGTTCGAGAGTTTCATCTATGCTTGGGCTGCAAAACTCATTGAATCCCACGAGCACATCATTTCCTGTGATTCTGCTCAGTTCTTCAGCGAGTCTATGTGAAGCATCCCAGAATGGGTCATTCTCATGACTTCTGGGCCATTTACGTATCTTCTCATTGAGCTCATCATGTTTCTCCTGCATTGGTAAAGGAAATTTCTCAGCCTCCTGTTCAAGAGCCATATGTAGTCTGAAGAATTCCATGAGTTCAGGATAAGGGAAATCTTTTGGAGGGGCACCATGCATTGCTAAAACGATGATAGTCATTTATGAACACCAATGAGCGAGCGTTTCATCTCTATGTATATCACTTGCTATAGAGGAGTTTTATGCTGAATACTTTCGGGCATCTCAGACAGGTGTTTAAATACTGTTTCTGAGACCAATTTGTGATGAGAATGGTCAGACCACATCGCAGCCCTAAGGGGTTATTTGATCCATATTACGTGCCGGAGAAACTTTTACACCGAGACCGTGAACTTGGCACGATCAATGGAGTATATCGAGATTCCTTCGAGGACGAGTATGGTATTAACACGCTGGTGCACGGGATTTCAGGGGTGGGAATGACTGTTTTCTCGCGGTATTTCCTTACTAAGCTTGTGCCTGAACAATTCAATTCCCACACGGTCTATGTTGATGCAAGACACAAGGACACCCTCGAGATTGTTTCTGAACTGAATGACAAGATACACCTTGAAACGGGCAAACCTATCACTGTGGCTTTTGACCTTGACATACTATGGATGCAGTTCAAGAGGACTGCGGCCTCAACCGACAAAAGAACAGTGTTTGTCATTGATAATATTGATGAGACCAATGAGGATGTCTACACGAAATTGGCAAGACTATCCAAGGAAATACAAGCTAGTACAATTGGAGTTCTCAACAGTCATGACTATAGACTTCTAACGAAACTTCCAGCCACCCACATGTCGTATGATTTTGAGATTCCACTAGATACTTACACACAGTCACAGTTGTATGACATTGTCAGGATGCGAGTCGAGGACACATTCCCTCATCAACTCACTGAAGAAATAGTGCGGTACATTACTGACCTTGTCGTAGAGTTTGATGCATCAAAGCCAAAGACAACTGTAGAAGCACTAAAGGCTCTATGGCCTTTGGCATCAAGTGGTCAAGAGATCGACTCAGATGCAGTACGGAGTGCGACCGTGTCCATCACATCCTTTGCTCATGACAACGACTACATGGACCTTATAGAGACCATAAGCATGAATGACTACATAACACTCTTGGTTTTGGAAGCCATGAGCGAGCATCTGATGCGTTACAAGACAGAAACATACATAGACCGCCAGACACTGAATGAGCTTGTTGAGGTCAAGTGCGAAGAGCTTGGCGTTAGATTTGCACGAAATGATATTGAAAAGAGTTTGCAGACACTCATTTTCCAAAGCATCGTTTTCGAGTCGGGATATTCGCGAAATTTGCTCTATGTACTTGCGCCGCCTGAGATAATATACGATGCAGCAATTGGCCTAAGACGTGAACTCGCTCGTAGAAAATAAAAGAAGAAAGGATGATGGCCGGAAACCCGGCCCTTCATTCCATTTGTTATGCAGCTTTCTTTTCTGCAAATTCCTTCTTGACCCAGGCATCTAGTCCAGCTGCGCCTTGAAGGTTTGCAAGATCTGCATCCAAGTTGTCAGGTTCAAGAACTGCGACCCAACCCGCACCATAGGGATCATCATTTAGTAGTCCAGGATTATCCTTGAGTGCTTCATTGATTTCGGTGATGGTCCCTCCAACGGGAGCCTTTACCGGTCCAGTCCATTTTCCTGATTCCAGAGTGCCAATGCTACGCCCTGCAGCGATAGCTTTGCCAGCTGGTCTCAGTCTGACGAACTTGATTTTGCCAGCTAGGTCCATTCCGAAGGTTGTAAAGCCAATTTTGACCTTGCCTCCTTCCTTCTTGACCCAGATCTGATCCTCAGTGTAGTATAGATCATCAGGGAAATCAAAACCCTCGTAAGTTACCATGGTATTGTCACCTTGCTTCTTGTTTGCTTGACGGCTACTTAAGACATTTACTCTTAGTAGATTTAGGGCAAATTTTTGAAAATTTCAAGTGCTTTCGGTAGTATCACCGTTCATAGCACGCTTAAGTTGTTCAGCTTCCTCCACATCAATCTCGACATAGAGAGTTCCTGAATAACCACAATCCTTCTCTTCGCAGTAATAGTGGTTAGGAACAAGCCACCCAGATACAGAAGTCTTGGCAGTTCTTATTTTATCAGAGCCACATTTGGGGCAGACTCGAATTTTCCTCACAGGCACACTGCATCCTCCCGGCGTGGTTACTATAAGTCATTGGGTCGTCCCTTAAAACAATTGCTTGACTCGGAAACCTATATTTCGTCCTTCTAGGGGTGGTTATATTGGACTGGCATATCACAAACCTATGAGATGAAATTGCCTGAAATACCATTACGAACAGGATTCCACACCGCTGATGAGTTCGTTAGTGTGAAAACCCAGTCAGGGATTATGGCACTTGATAGTCTTCTCGGAGGAGGGCTGGAGTCAGGGTTAGTTCATCTCTTCTATGGCGAGCGCTCACTACATGATGACTTCCATCGAATTGCTGTCAAGGTACAGTCCTCAATAGAAACTGGGGGACTAAATAGTCCGACAATTATTATTGATAGCGCTAACATCATCAAATTGGAGAAATTCACACAACTAGCAGATGAGTACAATCTAGATCCTGAAACTGTCATGGATAACATCTACATCTCACGTGCATTCAATTCTTCACAAACCTATGATCTCGTCATAAACCAGCTGGAGGGATTTCTTGATATGATTCCTGCAAAAATCCTCATGGTCACGGGACTCCCTCAACTCTATCTCGAGGAAGGACTCAAGGGGGAGGGACTCCAAGAAATTTCACACATGGCTTCCAAGATATCAACCCTTACGTTAAGGAGAGGAATATTTACACTTGTATCAGCTGCAGCGTCAAGAAGAAGTGTAAACCGTCCTGAAGGTGGACGGACTCTCGCAGGTGCTGCTCAAATCCATATCCTAGTTTCAGATTCAAAGTCAAGACGAACTTACACACTCGCTAAGCATCCGCAATTTCCTGTTAGAAGAACCAACAGAACAATGACAGTTCCTTCAGGATCTACACTTCCATTATCATACTTCCTTGGACAAAGAGGGGAGTTCCAAGAAGATTAGACCTCCTAACCCTTTCTCAACCGCTCTGCTTCCAAACTACGCACTAGCTCCTCTACTAGGTCTCGTGGTAGTTCTTGAGCCTGTTTGATGATTATGTCGATTTCAGCTAGAGGTACTCCTTTTTGTATCAAATCTTTTCTGAGTTCTTCGATTTCAAACGGACTCAACTGGTCACTTGAGAAGCTGAAATCTTCAACTTTTCCAGTTGGTTTCTCGGATATCTCAACATCTTCAGGTTCTGGCTCTTTCTTTCGCGGAGTGAGGAAGACCGGTT
Source organism: Candidatus Thorarchaeota archaeon (assembly GCA_048884945.1). Lineage (GTDB taxonomy): Archaea > Asgardarchaeota > Thorarchaeia > Thorarchaeales > Thorarchaeaceae > SMTZ1-45. The sequence continues at coordinate 7,657 of JBHLQJ010000021.1, forward strand.
CTTCTTCCGGTTCTTCGAGCTCTTCAACTATATCTGCTGAAGGTTGTCTATTTTCTTGACCTGCAAGTCGCATAGCCGCCTCTTTTTGTATCTGACTAATGGTTTCCTCAACAGTATTTCCTTCACGCCGAGCTGCACGGATTGCTTCCTGCATGATGACCTCTTTCACAAATGCAGCTTGCTCACTCATCTTCATCTTAGCTATATCAGCTTTGAAATCATCGAGTTCCTGCTGATTCAGATTTGTAAGTATTGATAATTGGATTAGGAGTTCACCAAGTTCAGGAACTTCAACTGGAACTGATTCCTCAGGAAATGCGTCAATTGGGCGGACAATCTCTACCTTTTCGTATGTATCATTAAATAAGTCAGTGATTATTTGTTGACGAGATCTAGCATCTTTTACTGGTTTGGGTATCTTGCCCTTTCGAATTGCTTTAATCTGACTATTTATTCTACGGAGTTGTTTGGGAACGCTCCAGACTCTGATATATCCAATTGACAACATTGCTACAATGAGGAGCCCTGGCAGACCATATGTAATAACTAATGTCAATGTTTCATCTCGAGGGTTCCTGAGAATTGTTAGTATGTTGGATTCAGAGCCAACACTATAGGTATCTTTGTCAATAGTTATGGTAAGTGTCCCAAAGCCATCACTGAAGAGAATCTGACCAGTAATGAGCTCAACATAATATGTTCCAGGAGTTGCACCCGCGGATGTTCTTACCGAAAACGGAGCTCCTCTGCTCACATTTGCATGTATGGTCGCTCCTGCTATTCCAACTCCATGCCATGTGTCAAAATATCTCAGCTCCAGTACATACTCGGCCCCATTTTGAATGGTCCAGTCTTGTGGGGCATTCAAAATTTCGAAGGATGTTTCAACATTGATGACCTCAATTTTGAAGATAACATCAGCAGCCGTGTGGTTTTCTAGCTTCATTTGGATATAGAAACTATACAGATCAATATCATCAACAATTGCCAAAATGTTTGGATCAAGTGTGTCAAAAATAACACGATACTTTCCATACCCAAGGTCAATAACAGATACGTTCAGAGTTCCATCTATTGATGGTCCTCGAAGATAGCTGTTAATCGTTGCATAAGCACCAGAAAGACCACCCCAGTAATCATTGTCAGCATCTGTGTCATTAAAGAAGAAATCAATGATCATTGAGTCGCCAATTGGAATTTGAAGATTGTAAAAGTTAGCAACAGTTCCCACATAGATAGGATCGTATTCAACACTATACGGATAAATCGCAGTCCGAACCTCCCGTACTGTGAACTGGACTACTGCTGGAGCTTCTTGATAATTGGGTTTAAGAAATACAACATTGATTGAGAAAACTCCAGGATATTCACGTGTAGTATCTACAAAGATGGTGTAAGTACCATCGCCATTATCCACAGGAGCACCTACAATCAGATTGCCGGTGAAGCTTGCAGTCGCTCCACTAATTGGTCCATAGGTACCATTGTACGTAAAAGTAAGTTCTCCGCTCCAGCCCCATGCTACTTCTATATTCGAAGGACGAATTACAGTTGTTTCGATTCTCGTTATTGTGAGAGTCAATTGAATGATTGAATCTGAGAACAGCGTGACGTTATCCCACATATGCGCCTTTATGCTTACAGGCCATATTCCATAACCAAGATCAACAGTGTTAACAATAGCCTCAAACAATCCAGGTCCAATTAGTGTGAAATCGCCAGACCAACCACCCTCATCAATTACCCAACTCACATCTGCTTGAGAAAACAAGCTGTTGTTGAAGTCAGGAGTCGTTAGATTCACTGTGAATATCACAATCTGTGTAAATTCGGCACTCATATCCTCTTCAGTACCACTTGTTAGAGCTAGAGCTGTTCGTGATTGAATTGTGTTAATGTTAATCACAAACGTGGCAGGAGCGTAATTACGGAATTCAGCCCTCACGAGGATTGCGTATGAGCCTTCAGGTAGGTCAGTCGGACTGCCCGCGGGTATCAGACCTTTATAGAAACCATTAGTTGTATTCCATAGCAGAGTGTATACTACACTCTGGAAAGTGCATTCGATTTTATTCACATATACAGAATCAATTGGGACACCGAAGGTGCTATCCTCGAGGTAAACAGTTATGCTGACAGGTGAACCTCTCGGGATGACCTGTTCTTCTCCCACTGGACTTATCACCTGTATAACTGAAGGTAATGGCGTAATTACAAGTGTAACATATGTACGAGCTAAAGCGTAATTATCTCGAACTGCTTCAATTGTGACTATATAGGTCCCTGCATTTACTAGAGTAGTGTTAAGTTGAGCGAAGTATCTTCCAGTGAGCCCAATCTCTGAGGAACTACCTTCTCCTCCAAACCAACGCCAAGTCACTGTGGCACCAGATGTGAGATTTCCGTAGAGGAATGAGCTATAATCCACATTGATATCAGCAAAAGCTTTCCAACCAACTTCAACATAAGCATCTGGCCATGGAGTCAATTCTGTTTCTAAATCACCTACAACACCCTCAAGCACGGTCTTTGCCATATTTGCATAGTATGGTTGTTCAGCAGGATTCCAAATAACATAGAGATCGAATAAGACAGTCCCTGGCGTAAGTAAAGATGCGGTGTCGACTCGGATTGTGAACATACCTATGCTTGGGACGTTGAGATAGACCCAGAAGTCTACTCCCTGGACCAATGTGATTGTTGGGCTCTGAGCATCAAAATTGAGAGTGACATGAGATAAATCAATGAGCCATCCTCGTCCCGAGTCTGTTAACCTAAATGAGATATTTAGAAGGTCACCAAAAGGTGCTTCTTCAATAGGAGAGGCAGAAAATGACATTAGCCGATTTGTTGTAGTCACGAAGGATTCAACTGATGCATCAACATAGTATGGTTCACCACCTGCCCATTCAACCAAAACAGTCACATTATAGGTACCCAAAACAGAGCCAAGAATAGTTGAGTTTATTGAAATCCTAAACATATCACCTATTGAAGTTAATATAAAATCACCTGAAGATAATGTAGCACCATTATTGAAGATTGTAATTTGGGAAGGTGATATTGAAGTTATTGCAGTATTCCGGAATAGGTCAAGATATCTAAAGGTCAAAGTCATATTGTTCAGATATCGCGTCTGAGTTGGTGGAACGATGAGATCAAGTATGGTATCTCTAGTGGTTACTCTGATGTTTATGGTTCGTGATGCATTGTTATGATAATCCGGACCAGATATCCAAAATGCATCAATCCTTATAGAGTCAACTCCTAAGACGCCAAAGATTGTTGAGTTGACAGAGAATGCATAGAAACCACTACCCAGCGATGAATAGAAGTAATCAGCATCTTGTCCACTTGCGAGCTGTTCAAGTCCATAATATACCTCGAAGTAATCAGCAGAAATGCCATAGTTTCCATCCACATCGAGGTATCTCACTGTGAAGTTAGACCAATCCAAGTATGGAGTGGGAATTGGTGCTTCTTCAATACTAAGTAAAGAGAGTCTTGACCTAAGTTGAAATGAAATAGTAAGGTCATCGGGGGCATAGAATGGGGTTTGGTATGCATAATCCATTCTTAGTTGAATATTGATTGCTTCCCCGATATTGAAAACCGGATAGCTTGTAATAATAAGAGTATAGTATTCATCAACCCCGTTCCAAAGAGAAGAATAGGTCCATAAACCAGCTGTGAGAATATCAAGTGTAACAATCCCTGATGCATTACCAATTGGTTGCGAAGTATACAAATCTTCAAAGTACATGGTGAATACTATAGGATCGCCATAAGCAACATTTCCAATGGCTTCATACGAGAGTATGGTTCTTCTTTCCCTCACATCAAGATATCGAGTAACGGTCTTGTCTGCGATATACGATGCAGGTACGTGAACGCGAACCTCTATCGCAACTAATCCAGGTTGCGGGAATCGGGATGTGCTGAACTCAATCTCATAGACGCCTCCTGGCAACTCAGTCATTGAGTATTCATTACTTGGTATTAGTACAGCATCTTCGTATACTGAAACTGTTGCAGCTGTTACTGGAACAGATCCTCCACCTGTGACGTCAGTCCAAGTTACTGTTATTGTGACATTGTCAGAATAGAATGTGGGATCAGGTGTCGGATAATCAAGAACGGTCTGTCTTGCAAGCAACGTTAGCCGAATTGTTGAAGTTCTATTGGTATAGAAGGGCTCACCAGTCCATGTTACAGTGAGTATCAACGAGTATGATCCCATATCCGCAAATTGACTAGTATCTATATTCAGAGTGAATAATCCAGCACTATGAATAATTGGGTCATGTGTTGCATTTAGAGAAATCAATAGCTCTGCAGAATCAAGAATATTAGATCCTAGATCTGTATCCTCCCAGGTGAAGGAGAATGTGGCATTTTCGCCATAGCTCACAGGAGATGGTGGATTGATAAGCAGAACAGTATCACGAGCAAGTACTCGGACTGATACTGTATCTGAACGGTCATTATAGAATGGATCTCCACCAATCCAATCGATATTGATTGTCATACTGAATTGGCCAACATAATTGAAGCCACTAGAATTCAGAACAATAGAATAACGACCCGGATTGAGTATTCTATTAACTTCTGTAATTGTAAGCTTGGACATATCAAATGGAACATTGAAACTCACAGTGATTATTACATTTCCAGTAACATTTGTAATTCCAATTCCACTATCCTTTTCATTGTAAACAAAGACATAGCTCATAATATCCAAATATTGGGATGGACTCGACGCTGAAAGCAAGACCATCTGAGAATCTACACCAATTATGTTAACAGAGACATAAACGGTATTATCCTCGTATTGCTGAACTGCTCCCGTCCAGTTGAGACTAATAGTGAAATAATGCAGACCAAGGCCAATGGAACCAGCTTCAATCTGAATGATATAGTATCCATTCCCAGAGTTGATGAGGATTGAGGAAATGGGATTAGCATCCTCAAAGACCTCTTCATTTACTAGAGCTGAGTCAATTCCAACTTTGTTGTCAAAATCGTAGAAATAAACTGTAATATTGACTAAGGCGTCTATTGCAGTTGGTGGTGGAGTTTCTGCTGTCAGGATGGTTTCATGGCTTCTAATCTCAATTTGAATCTCACAATAACCATTCTCGTATCTGTTGTCAATAGTGAAATTGAACCAAACTAGGTAGACTCCAAGCAGATCTGTAGGGTTTGTGGAAAAGGTCACTTGGTATCTTGTTCCAGTCCATGAGAATATTGGAGCAATGCCTCCAGTCCAATTATGGTTAATTGTCAGTGCTTGAAGAGGAATTCCATTATCAAGATCAGTCCATTCAATATAGAATATCTTACTGTTCCCTGATGGTATCTCTAGGCGAATCGTCGTGGGTTCAGCATCAGTGTGTATCTTTGTAATGATTATTGTAATAATGAGCCAACGTGTGTTATAACCTGCAGCTGAGGCAGTTAGATTCACTGTATTCGAGCCGATCGAGAAACCAGAAACATCAAGCCCAATTAGATAATCGCCGTTGCCAAGATATGACTGAGAGTTAATTATGGCAGGATTAGCTGAAATTGTGGCAGACGCGATTCCTGCATCTCTATCGAGGTCTCTATAATAGAGGTGGATACTCACATCCATGTTATATGGAGTTGAAACTGTGTAAAGATTCGCTGTTAAGTCGCTTATTGCTTCGCGATATTGAAATGAAATTAGAGTACTTGTAGGAGCAAATCTATTGTCATTAGGAGTAACTGCGATGTTGATGGTGAAATCAGTACCTTGCCCATCAAAATAGCTCCAAGCTATTGTAAGCTGATACATACCATTTCCTAGTGGTGTTATTGTTGTCACATAGGTCGTTGCGCCTCTCGTTACTGTATATTGCCCTGCTTGTCCATCAATCGCATATCCGTAATACTGGCCTGTTTCACTCACATTAAGATGTAGAACAATTGTGAAGTCTGTGTCAATTGGGAAGAGTAAATCACTTGGAGCATTATAGAGTGTGGTCCTCAGACTATGAATCACAACTGAGAAGACATAATTTGTTGGATTATCATAGTTACCACTCAAAACAACAGACAAAGTTACCTGAATTGTTGATACAGGCCAATCATTTGTCTTTAGATTCAGGGTGAAGCTACTGAGAGAACTATTGACTTGAACTCCTTGGGCTGAGGTAAAGGTAAGGGATGAAATACTGCCAATATTGATAGTACCTCCATCAAGATCAGTGAGAACCACTGTAATGGCAGTATCAGCACCATAGGGAGTAGTCAGATTGCCTGTTACATATACGGCGGTTTTGTGATTTCGGATTTCAATTTCAAATGTGTAAACATCAGGTGTGTAGTAATTTGAATTAGATACAACCACAGAGAGATTTACAGACGTGATACCGACAAACCAAAGGTCAGTATCGAGAATTCTATTATTGAGCGAAACAGGGCTATTCATTGTCTGAATGCCATAACTAGATGTGAATATGAGTGATGAAACTGTAGTCGCATCTAGTCGTAAACCAGTGTCCAAATCAACAAAGACAACATTGAGAGTGGTGTCTGCCCCAAAAGGAGTGACGAGATTTCCTGAAACTGATAGAGCAGTATAGTGAGGGCGAATAACGCAAGTCACGTTGACACTAGCCATTTCGTAGAGGGAACTTGGATTGGTTGCATTAAACATGAACCAATACATTCCCTTTGGATATGCACTAGTATTCATTGTGACATTGTATCTACCATTACCCCAAGGAACAGCAGTAACTGGAGTTCCATCACCCAATGTTATAGTGGCTCCAGAAATCAATGAACCATCCCAGGTGTCGCGAAAGACTAGAGTTGTTGTAAAATCGAATCCAACAGGGGTTGATGTTACCCATTCATATGTGAGCTGTGTTGGATGATAAAGATCTAGGTCAAAAGATGCGGTATCATCAATGTAGAAAGGATGAGATGCTTGAACATCGATGTGCCAGCGTTGCCTAGTACTCAGCTGTGATGTATTTCTGGCAACTGAATATCTTCCATCACCCAAATCCTCAAAATTGACATTTGTTTCCACACCTGATATGCTCCAGTTCATTGAAACTGTTGCACCTGTTATTGGTTGTGAGGTTATACTATCCTCTAAATCAACGACTAAGTATAGAAGATCTCCGACTGTAAGTGATGCAAGTCCGCTAGCAGCATCGCTTGGCGAAGTAACACTTAGTAATGATTCTCGTTGAACTATGAAGTTCCGGGAGTATTTACCAACTCTATGACTCACTGAGATTCCAGTATCATTGTAATTAATAGTTGCTGTCCATATTCCTGCAGGTGCTGAATTATCGAGTGGAACACTGAATGACAGCTCAGGTGATTGTTGATTGACTTCTGAACCCTTGACAATAAAAAGGGACTTGAAGTTCCAGTTAGACCATTCAGTCAAGATATAGTTACTGTCACGGATAGTATTGCTGATTCTTACTTCATCAATAGTACCATTGAAGTGTCCAGTAGTTGGCACTAATTGGTCATTGAACCCACCCCCAATCACCCAATCGTCTATGAATGAGAGGTCAGCCCAAGTCCCGACGTCAACATGGCTAGCAGTATTGTCAGCACCATTGATATAGATTTTATTTAATTGAGGATTCCCAGCATACATCGTAATGGCAAAATAATACCACACGTTTGCACTCCAAGAAGTTCTGGTTGAATATGTGTAGACTCTCTGATTGCTGTTTTCAACCTTAAACACTAAAGAACCGAAACCACCAGTACCACCTCCTGAGTAATCAGACCCTTTCAACGCGATGTGCATGTCGGTATCGCCATTAATTGCCTTAGTGAGGATAGTTTGGGTCTTGCTAGTGCTAGAATGAGCTGTATCCAGTCTGAACCAACCAGAGATGGTGACATCGCCCGACGGTTCGAGACCACGTAAATATGAAACTACAATTTGGTCATCTTTGTAAAATCTTTGGCCATAACCAAAAATACCAGGTACATCAAGATTACCGTCCTGGTTTCCATAATAATCAGCGGCTGTCGAGTCATGATGAATTCCAGTTGTCTGTTCATCGACAACATCTTCTCCAAGATGCCATGTTGCACTGTAACTATTAGACCAAACACCAGAAGGATCCTCTTGAGATTCCACATCAGGATTTCCATAGTACATCGTTATGATGGTACTCCCAGTATCGGATAGATTTGCTTTGACCCACGCAACAAGCTGTGCACGAGTAGCATCATAATTCTGGACAAAGAGTTCGATCTCATGTGAAAGTACCTTATTCCCTGACACGAATAAGATGTCATTCCCAGTGGGCTGAACATCGGTATGCAAGTCAGTATCAAGGATATCAATAAGAACAGGAAAGTTCGTTTTGTCGCCATATACATATGCGCCATTAATTGTGAAGTCTTTTCGATGCTCGAAGGAAGAAACAAGATGCGTCGTAGGTTGGATTGTTGTATTCGTAGCTGAATACCACTCGGAACCAGTGGGATCAATGAGAGTGAGTTCCGCTGAAGCTCCAGTAATCCAAGAACTGGTGACTTGAAAATCAATTGTTGAACCAGTGTCAAAGGTTTCAGTTATTTCAAGTGGCTGACCGGATGGCCCGAGAAGAAGATTTTCGACATGATTCGAGGCGAGGAATTCTAATTTCCATAAACCATGAGTTGCAATTGCTAAGGAATCTACTGTCAAAATTCCTGCTTCGTAGTACCAGTCTACTGACTCAATTTTAGCTACACCGAGTGGATCTATTACTGAGATAGGCTTCCAATCAGCAAGAGGGTAGTCTACACCAAAGCTAAGCGTTTCAACCTCAGGAGGAGGAGAAACAAGTACATAGGTGGTCCATATTACTAAGGTAGCATTTTCAACCGAAAACGATGTTCCTGGTGTTAGCAAGTTTGAGAGTGTGTTACTGGATATGCTCCATGTTGAGCTGTTTATGAAGGTGCCTGAAAAGTAAACAGTGAGAGGAGAACCAGTCCCTGTGTAGGAAGCTCCAGATTCTGAAACCTGAATTTGGTTGCTTGGTGTTTGTTCCTGGTTTGTAGCAATACTACTGTTTCCTGATAAGTCAATAAAACTAAACAAGAACAACGCAACTAAAACTAGGGTGAGAAGTCTGCATTTCCTCATTTTTGGCACCAGTTGTATTCGAATATTTTGTGGCCTATCTTCTCCTCAGAGACAGGCTTATCATGGAATTATCAATAACGATGTTCTCTTTATCAATACATGTCGTGTGAATTGTGTTTTTTAAATATCAAATCTTTCTTTTTTTTCGAAATAATTAGAAAAAAGAGTAGATACATAGAATAATCTACTCTTTCTTCCCTTCTAGACTCTTGACAAGTTCATCGACAAGATCACGAGGAAGCGCTTTTGCTTGTTCAATGATTGTCTCGATCTCATGCGGAGGTACACCTTTTCGTTCAAGGTCTTTACGTAGCTCTTCAATTTCATAGAGGGTCATTTTGTCTGATTCAATTTCTGGAGCTTCTTCAGCAGCTGATTCATATTCAGGAGTGATGGTTTCCTTGTGAACTACTTCATCTTTTTCTTCCTCTTCGAGAAAGACCCTCTCATCTACTTCGGGTTCAACAGGTTCAACTGGTTCTTCAGTCTCCTCGCCTCCGAGCCGACGTAGGGCTTCTTGTTGAATATTGGCAAGTGTTTCTTCAATGGTTTTACCTTCGCGACGAGCAACACGGATCGCCTCTTGCATGATGACCTCTTTTACGAATGCAGCTTGCTCACTCATCTTCATCTTTTTGATATCTGCTTGGAAATCATCAAGCTCCTCAGCATTTAGATGAGTGAGGATGGCTAGTTGCATGAGGAGTTCACCCATTTCTGGAACCTCGATGGGTATAGCTTCTTCCGGCATTTGTGCGGCTGTTCGTGTAATCTTTAACTCGTCAAATGTGTCATTGAAAAGTTCTGCTGCAAGCTGTTGTCGGGTCTTAACGTCTTTAACTGGTTTGGGAATCTTTCCTTTCCGTAGAGTCTTTAGCTGACTATTGATTTGACGAATTCTCTTGGGAACACTCCAAACCTTGACATAGGCACCCAGCAATGCAATGATGAATATGCTGATTGGTAGACCATACCGAGTAATGTTTTGAAATAGAATATCAAAATCATTAGCTTGTGTAGTTATTCTGAAAACGATTATGGCATCATCATGAAATTCCCGCTTCATTATTATTGTAATATCTTCTATTCCACCATACCCAACTGCTTGGATTACTATTCTATAGAAACCATTTCCCAGAGATGAATTGCTACTTATGATAGCGGTTATTCCTAGGTTGATAAAGAATGCAGCATCATCAATACCCCGGCTATGCCAAGTATCATTCAGATAGAAAACATATTCAATAGTTTCACCATTTATGAGTGTGTAAGGAATGTCAACATTAGGATCTACAACCTGTCCATTGTGTTCAATTGCAGTTGGTGTTGTGATGATACTGATGCGGATCTCTATCGTTTGGAGTTTCCGATGCTCATAAAAGATTTCTATGGCAAATCTAAAGTATTCACCCTCGAGAATGACTGGGCCATTATGTATTGCATATAGTGCAGCGTAATTTGTGTCAAATGTGAAATTATAAAACCCAAATCCTTCTAGAAACACTATTGGCATGGCACTAGAACCAAAATAAGCCGGAGCTCTCAATTCCGTGAATTCTGTGAAGTTTGCATTTGTAATCCCACCGGAAAATCCACCAACTGAACTGATATCATTATAGAATAATGAAATATCAATAGAGTCGCCCATTGTCAATTCTAGATAGATTATGCCTTGTTCAATTGATACAAAGTTTTGATCAGGATATCCAACAATCAATTCTGTGGGTCTTTCGTTCACGCGTATAAAGAAGCTATAAGACCTTTCTTCATAGTTGGGAAGTATAAATGAGGTCGAAATTCTCTCTCTAACATTGGAACCCAATATGGTTGTATCAATATAGAGGGAATATGTTCCATTTCCGAGATCTGTTGCATTGAAATCAAGGTTGCCATAGTTGTAAGTTACTGCCGCACCAGATACATATCTCATGTTGTATTCATCTGAGAAATTGAGTGAGATATATCCAGTCCAACCCCAAACTAAATCGATAATTTCAGTGGGTCCTTCGATGCTTGTTGGAATCTTCTTTACTGTCAGAGTCATACTTGTTAAGGTACTAGCAAGAGTTGCATTTGATGGATCTCCATAAAACGAAACTCCAACTGTACCAAATCCAAGGATTGATGTGTTAAAGGTCAGTGTCCAAATACCATTTCCAATCGAAGTGAAGTTTAGATAGATTTTACGGGTAGAATCAATCCAAGACACATTTCCATCATTAATATCCATAAAGAATTCAGTTGTTTTGGCTGTTGTGAAATTAAGTTGCAATGTGACGTTCTGGAGGTAATAGACTTCAAGTTTTGTTGGATCTGGAATGCCAATAACTCTGAGCTGTGTCGCAGTTTGTTGGATATACATCTGGATTGAATCAGTGGCTGATTCATAGTTTTTGAAGCTAGCGAAGAGTCGGATGTCATAATCCCGCAATGCTTCTAGAATCGTAGCAGTTCCAGGAATCGTTACACTCCATCGTCCGGAGAAGACATCATAGGACATGTAATATTTTACATCATTTAGGTTTGCGAATACTTGTAGTTGCGCGGATATATTTCGAACTTGTGTGTCATCGATTGAAAGACCATAGTTGATATCCCAGAGTTCGATTTC
>JBHLQJ010000022.1:0-7068 GCA_048884945.1 Candidatus Thorarchaeota archaeon
GACATCAATGATTCGTGCCATCTGGTTTCGGGTAGCATCATAGGTATTCTGATTGCTAATATCAGAGAGAACTTTTGTTTCAATCAGCACTGCGAACCCGTTGTTGGGATTTATGAGCAAAGCGTCTACATGCGTGGGGCCTTCGAGATTCTTCTTTCCATGCGCACTGTTTAAGACATGAGGGATGAATTGTCGCATATTCAAGTTTTGAGAAAGCCAAGTCTTGTAAGAGGGTGGTGTGGGCAATGTAGTTTCAAAGAATAGTGCTAGTTCTCCGTCCAAACACTCTCGCCATGATTGTAGGCCTGCTAGAGGAGGATTTTCACCAAAAGTATCAATGAAAAGTTTCTGCAACATCTGCAACCGCCGTTCATCATAGAACATTGTCATCATACATGAAGCAGTCCAAAACCTTTCATCCTTCTCTATCTGGCAGGGCTTCTTCATCTTTGACAGGGGTTTACCTTTCTGGTCTGGTGTGTCAGCAAGATATTGATGATACAATTGAATGCTATTTTTGTAGTAGCTCAGATGTTGATCATTGCTAACGCATTCTCCTCGATACTTGACCTTGGCAAAATGATTCATTAACTGTCCTTCTGTGAAAGGCAGATAGGTACTATCTAGAACCTCACTCATCCGTGATTACGCCCGGCTTCATGTATGATTCATTCGATATGAATCTGTTGAAGATTGTTAATCAAGAGTTACCATTGGATGTCTACCCAGTAGGCAGGATGATCCGATTGAGGATCTGTGATATATTGACAGTCTGAAACGATTGTTCCTGGAGAAAGGAAAATGTGGTCAATTCTCTGGCTGTTATTCTCACCGAGACCATTCACTCCTGTTGGCCATTTAATCCACCATGAGTCGTCAAGCACAGACGTTGTGAGGTTGTATGGTTCACTGTTTGGTCTAAAATTGAAGTCGCCCATGAATATCACATTGCTTTTCCCACTTGATGCCTCAAGAACATCATTCTGTAGAATCATCTTGGTTGATATCCTTCCGTAAGTGTGAGTTACATAGACTGTGAATGTTATCAAACCAATTGTGATTTCAGCCTCGATTGTAGCAGTCTGTTTCTGGTCTACACCCTCACTATAATGATAGATAGTTCTAGGATTCTCGATTGGATATTTTGAGAGTAAAGCAACACCTGTGGTTCCTGTGACTCCTTTTGGTCCGAAGTAACTGTAAAGGTTCAACTTATCCGCAAAGTATCTCACGATATCACAGTTCCCTGCAATCTTACTCGTTTCTTGGAGGCCGATGATATCAGCATCGATAGTTCTAATGAGCTCTAACTGGCCATCGTAGTTCTTGATTTGAGCATCGCTCACTCCTTGCTGAAGATTGTATGTTAGGATCTTCGCAGTAACTGCAACACCAGAGGGTTCGACTGGGCGAGCCTCCAATGCGATTGAACCTACAAGAGTCCCTAGAAACATGAATATCAGAAGGCTTGCGATGATGGTTTCTCTTCTAGGAAGTTTGTGGGGTGTATCGAACGATGGCTTAGTGTCCCTTACCAAGAAGAGAGTTGTGATGAGCACTAACCCTGCAATGAGAAAGATGAACCAGAATAGGTCTCTTAGCAATGGACCAATTACAGGAACGAATCCCCAGACAGATGTGAGTATGAGTGTGAATAACAAAAGAAGAATGTACAATCCACCACCTAGAGTGAATGCGATACCTGTTGCTCGTGATGTTGGTACCAACTCAAGACTTGTCAGTCGATGAGAGAGAAGAATGAAATCAATTAGGATGATTGGGAATGTGGCAATCATGAGGTATAGCAACAACTCGTTCAGAAGTGTTGTTGCAGGCGCTTCGATGGGATATGCTGCGAGAACATCTGGAAATGGAATTTGATTAACATAGACTGTCAAGACAAATAGAGCCACGAACAACACATTCCAGATCCAGATTATTCTGGGAGTCAATTTGGAAATGTAGTGTTTGCGATATAGCATAACAATCGCAAATAGGGTTGTCATCAGAGATACTCCAGAAACAGTAGCGATATAGCTGCTTTCAGTCCACCTAGAGATTACTCCCGGGCTACTAAATGCAAAGCTAACAAAGAAGAGAACACTTGTCAGACCAAAGGAGATTCCGATTAGTTTTCTTTTACGCACGGGTTTTGGACCGTTTAGTGTTTCATTGATGCTTGTTTGAGATTCAGGTGGTGTTACACTCTGCAAGCTCTTTGAAAAACCAACAAGCATGAAGAAGCCTATCGCAGCTAATACCCATCCAATAGTTTGACCCCACCCGTATGTGGAGAGATCGATGGTGAAGTTTAGAGTCCTTAACAGAACTGATGCTACTAGAGCTATAGCTAATGCAGACCCAAATGTGAGTGCTCTCTGATTCTTGTCCCCAGACCTCGCTATTAGCAAAAGAGCAGGGAAAAGAATAAAGAAACAGCCAACACCAAGTCCTGATAGAATCATTCTCGCAGTCGTTTCAAAGAATGGTTCAGCAACTCTACTGCCGATCATAATTCCTCCTACAACAATGACCAACTTCTTGGGGATTTGACTTCTAAAGAAAAGAAAAATGACTGGTGAGAAAAGGAATAACAAAACCAGAGTGTTCTGGTTTAATGATAATGTCATGAGCAGGAGGATGTACGTGGATTCCACATAATCTGAGAAAAGCTGAAGGAAAAATAGCAGAATTACGACAAGGAAAATAAGTTCAGAATAATATTTCTCAAAAAACTCATTGTTAACTGGCATAGAACTGAAAATATACATCCCGCCTAAAATGTATGTCTAATGACTACAAGAATGAAATCTTCTATTTACCTTCAGAACCTTCTGCGTATATCCAATCTAGCAGAACGGTGCCTGTAGAATAATTCATTTTCTTTTTCCATTTCCGTTTTGGTTTAATCAGTCTATGATATGGATGGTCATTATATTGACAATCCTGCATGTTGGCGAAATCAAATTACAAAGCAGTTTGTATACCAGTAAGAAGTAGGATTAGCATTGCAACAATAACAGCGATTTTTGCAGCACTCAGTTGAATCGCTTGAAGTCTTGCGAGCTCAGGTGAAGGACCTTTTGCACCAAGAGCGGCGACCTTAGGCGCTAAAACCTCAAAACTGTATATCGATGCGATGATAGCAAATGCCACAAGCACATGTTTGATGAGAAGTGCAACTGCCCATTCGCTCGTAAGACTCAGATATGATGGATTAATTATAGCTGTTATTGTGGCTCCCGTAACCACAATCACCAACATTGAGATATAAACGAGTGGTCTGAACTTTTTCATATATGTATTCATGAAACTGCCGATCACAGGAGGATCTAAAGTCATTCGAAGAGAAGGCATCAAGACTAGGACGTTGGTTGTGAGACCACCAAACCAGATTACTGTAGAAGCAAGATGCAACCAGTTTAGAATCCCAAGAACGATTTGTATCGGTGCAGCCATGTTTACATCCCACACAGAAGATTGTGACAGCAACTCGATATATCAGACTATTAAGCTGCTATGGTTTTTTGACTATATCTTCAATCTGAATATACTGTAGGTTTGTGCTTCAGTTTATAGCTTCACAAAACAATTCCATGTGTTCAGGGCAGAGTGCAAACTGGAGATGTTCAAGACATACGAGTTATTCTAGTCGGACTATCTGTTGTATCGACAATAGAAACAAACCTTGTATTGAGCTATACACGTTCTTGGCGAGGAACATTGTTTAAGAAGATGGATCGCTAGAGTGCATATCATGATTATTGATGAAGCAAGACAGATCGTCTGCGACGCAGGCAAGAAACTCATCACAAATGGCCTGGTGGGAGGAACTTGGGGAAATATCTCGTGTAGAATAGATGATGCAAAGATGGCAATCACTCCCTCAGGATTGAGCTATGAAACTCTTAATCCTGATGATATCGCAATCGTCGATTTCAGGTCAGATGATGTCACTTGGGAAGGAAAACACAAACCCTCTGCAGAGATGAAACTCCACATCGCCATCTACCGCGAACGAAAAAACATTGGCGCTGTGATTCATTCACATTCTCTGAATGCCTCCACTGTTGCTGTTGCACGTCGCGAAGTTCCTCCAATCCTTGATGACATGGTCCAGATCATCGGTCCGACCATCAGGGTGGCAGACTACGCTCTGCCCTCCACAAAGAAGATTGTAAAGAAGACAATGACTGCACTCAAGGGAAGAAATGCAGCACTCATGGCAAATCATGGCGCGGTGTGCATAGGGCGAGACATGGAAGAAGCTTTCACTTGCACCTTCGTTCTTGAAAAGACCTGCAAGGCTTTCATTGAAGCAGAGTTCTTAGGAGGAGCTAAAACAATCAACAAGTTCGAGGCCTACTTGATGCGACAGTACTATCTTCGGAAGTACGGAAAAATGAAAGAACACACATCATAGATGTATCCTATTAGTGGGTTCATTTCGAAAAAGACCCTCTATCCAAAGAGTTATATTGAAAACAAATATATTAACAATAGTTAATTATTTACTACTTTTGGTGATAAATATGAAAAACATAGTTGAAACAGCAAAGGCTGCAGGCAGCTTCAAAACACTCCTAGCTGCCGCTGAAGCAGCAGACCTTGTTGATACTCTTTCGAACAAGGGCCCATTCACGATATTTGCCCCAACAGATGATGCATTCTCGAAGCTCCCAAAGGGGACAGTAGAGTCACTTCTTAAGGATAAAGCAAAATTAACAGCAATCCTCACCTATCATGTTGTTCCAGGTAAGGTAATGTCCAAAGATGTCTTAAAGCTAAAGAATGCCAAGACAGTTCAAGGACAGAAAGTTAAGATTGATACCAAGAATGGTGTTAAGATCGATAACGCAAATGTCGTGAAGGCTGATGTGGAAGCCAGTAATGGTGTAATCCATGTCATTGATGCGGTTATTCTACCACAATAGAGTAATTGATCAATATCACAACAGGGTGTTTACACTCTGTTCTTCCCTTTTTTTAGGCACAAAACTATTGGAGACTTTCTTTACCTATCTTCGACGAACATACAATAATTCCATAAAGTGGACTTATCTAGGGTTTTCCCCATTCTCTTGTCAGCAAAGAGTAATAACTGTCGTCTTTGAACTCTCCTTTATAGAATGAACTCTCACGGAAGGTACCCTCTTCATAGAATCCTAGCCTTTTCAGGAGGTTCCTGGATGCAGTGTTATCAGAAGCAGTGTGAGCTTCGATTCGATTCAGTTTGAGATGCACGAAGCCATAATCGATTATTGCCCGTAGTGCCTCAGTCATGAATCCAAGCCCCCAATATTCTTTCAGCAAATCGTACCCGATTTCACCACTATGGTTCTGGTTATCGATTTTCTCGTAGCTACATGTGCCAATGAATTCGTTAGATTCTTTCAAAGTGATTGCCCAAGCCATTCCAGCCCTTTCGTTAAAGCGATCGGTGAAGCTATCGATTATTTCTCTTATCTCATCAATTGTTTTGAGAGGCTCCATTCCTACGAGCTCAGCTATCTCATCGTCCGAAAGGCTTTGGAACCACACCTCTGAATCATCAGCTGTTAATTGACGCAAAACTAATCGCTCAGTTTCGAGTATAGGGAAAGGTGAATTTTTGGTACTGGACCCACGATCTCTCATCAACTTTTTCACATCTACTTTGGCCTATTTTATGTATTCTAGATCTACTTCTTCATCATCTTGAGTAAGTACTACTACTTTTTCAGGAGCCCCGTTGTCTGTGAATTCAAACCTCAATGCTTTTGCACTGAATTCTCCAATAAATTCTGTTTCATTGTAGGGTTCGAGGATTTCTTCAAAGTCACCTATCTTTACTACGAGTTCGCCATCTCTAAAGATGAACTCAACTAGATTCTTGCGTTTGTATTTCCCTTCTAACATCTTTAAACTCTCATGAGTAACTTCCTTTTTGGGATATTTGAAAAACTCCGCGAGCTTCTTTTCCTCTCGATATTTTCCTACGGGTGCTACTAATACAACAAACTCTTCATCTGTATCTAAGCCAAATAATTCATCTAATTTATTCTGTTCATAGTAACCTATAGCCACTGTTCCTAGATTGATTGCTTCGCAGGACAAGTATAGATTTTGACAGGCAGTCCCCAAGTCAATAGCGATGAATTTGTGAGAGAGGATGGTATATCTCCACTCAGTTCGATAAGGAACTGCAGTCCAAAAGAAAATGACAGGTGCGGTTCCCACGAACTTTTGGTCGTAAGTGAGTTCACCCATCTTTTCTTCAGCATTATCGATGCTTTTGATGAACAATAATTGATGGCTAAATGAGATATACCGATAGAGACCAGGTTCAAGTCCTTCGACATTGTTGATAACTAGATATGTTTCAAGGGGACTTTTGGCACCGGCAGAAGGAACAGTACGTATAACCCCACGCCCTGATTTTAGAACTTGTTTTACTCCTTGAGTGCTCCAGAGTAGAAAAGACAATTCCTCTAGTGTAAGAGGGTCTCTCGTATATTTTCTTCTACTTTTTCTTTTACTGACAATATCGAGAAAGGGTGTTTGACCAATGGAGAAATCATCAGGGGAAACTAGATCAATAAGGGGAGCGTCTTTGGGATATGGCTGCTGAAAAAGCGGTGGAGGTGTCTTCTTCCTTTCGTCAGATTCTGGGACGACTTCCTCATATTCTTCAGCATCAAAAAAACGTAGGAAGTTCCTTCTTTCTTTCATACTTGGAGGCTATTTGCACTTCAAATTAATATAGCTAATAAAGCACTTTATAATTTTACAAGAATAATTCGTCCAAAAGCTACAAGCATTTTCGCTAAAGATAATCGAGAAAGACCTATTGATCATCAAGTGCTGACTATTCTTTGAGTAAGCGTTCTGGAATATCTTTGAGGAGTTCCTTCAACTTGAAGATATACCCTCGAAATGTGTTTTTACCCAGATCTGTAATCTCGACCACCACAAGGGGTTTCCATGTTATTATTCGATGAATTTCAACAAGTCCAGTTTCCTGTAGCTTTCGACGTACGACGGGTTCGCAACGATAGCCGACTCGAAATACCCGGCGGCCGTGCCCAT
>JBHLQJ010000022.1:7078-19366 GCA_048884945.1 Candidatus Thorarchaeota archaeon
GTTCCAAATTTCCAGGTGTAAGACCTAGAAGCTTCGTCAATTCAATAAATCCGACTCTCCGTTTCAGGAAGAGAAGGTACATGATAGAAAAACGAGGTTGTGACTGAAAGATCTTCTCCTCTTTACTTGTGTATAAAGAGTCGCTCACAGTTACCACCATTTGATAGATAGACTAAGTAGCATACTGTAATATCCAAGACGCTGACCGGTTTGATGCAAACCCCGCAAGGATAAGGCTCGCCGAACAAGCAATTATAACAATGTATCCTGAGAGCGGAATACCAGAGATGAGTAAGATAGGAATCGAAGCTAGAATAAGCACGGAACCCAGATAGAGCAGGATGTTATCTCTTCTGTCCAATCCAACTGCTTTGAGGTTCACAAGAGTGAAGAGAGTTGATACACTAGCAGCCCAAAGAATAGAAACAAAGCGTAGCGGCTCAGGAAAAAGAAAAGCGAGAACAAATGTTGCAAACCATACAATGCAAATTGCAAGTTTGTACTTGGAGGCAATGTGTCCTCGTCGAGGGTTTTGCTTTATAATATTCCAAGACACGAAGAGAGCAAAGGTAACAAAGCCCAAACATAAGACGAGTGTTATAATATTAGCCGAAAACGAGATGACCATTGCAGCAAATACGCTTTCCATTGCAAGTGCAACATAACTCGAGTATACTAAAGCACTAAGTGGTAACACCAAACCAATAGCAATTAGCATTCTTCCCCAAATCTTTCTGAAGAGGTATTCATCATAACGCTCAACAATGCTCTGAGCTTGTTGTACTTTTTCCAGTTCCTCCATAAGGAGATCCCACCATTATCAGAGTTCAAACAGTCATTAATTGACTACATGTTTTGCATTACAGAACTTGTTCACTCCTTAAGTAGAATTGCATCTTGGAGGTGCACGTGAGTGTGTTGGTATCAGACACAAAGAGGGCTCTCTTTCTGGTTGCGTGGACCATTGTCTTATTGGTTATTCCATATAGCATCTATGGTACAAACGGTCGATTCAATATTAGTTCAATCCTAATCGACATCTGGTATGATTTTTCAGTTGGCAGGCTATCAATTCAGTATATACCAAGAGTGGACTACTTACTGCCATCACTGCTCATCTGTACTCCCTGCTTTTTGTGGCTCTACAAGCAACGTGATATGAATATGCCCATGTTGTTCGGCTCAGCGGGGCTAGTAATATCTGTGCTGACCTTGATATTGTTACTCTTTCTTCCTTTGTATGCAATCTTTCCGTGGTTCCCTAATCCTTCAATATATTTTGGTATGATTACTATTGTCCCGAATTTCATTGATCTTATTCCTTACTCCGGTATTGTATTCACAACTATGGTGCTCCTCCCTCTTTTATGGCGAGTTTTAATTTACACCAAAATCCAAGAGGTAACTCTTGGAAAGAAAGTCGCAGGAGCGGTACTTTCTGTGTCAATTCTCCTATTTCCAATGACGATAGAAACCGCTAGATGGTGGAGCACCGATCCCAATCAAAATTACATTGAGGAGTTTTCCCTTCACTCTGCTACATGGTCATTGAACCACCGTGTGGACGGCAATATTTGGGGACAGAATGCTTGGTTTAATTTTACGATGTCACCAATCTTTAACAACTTCATTATGATATTGCAGATATCGTCAGCCATAATCTTCGCATGGTTTGTTTGCAAGGGCTCTGTTGAACGTACTGAAATCATACAAATGTTTGTTGCAGGTTTGACTCATCTTCTCGTAGTTACACTTGTTTGTGTTTGGTTGAGCTATACAGCGACGTACCCAGGAATCTCGACCACATTGCCATTTCCAATCCTCTTCATTGTTGGCTTGTCGATTTTTCTGATTAATTATAGATATCAATTAAGAGAGTCAAAAGAATTGATGAAGAATAATGAAACATCAGTAGAGGAGCTTCTGATACAACTGATGGCAAAGTGAAACTGAGAAATTATCGTCGTGTTTGAAATCAGAAGGCAGAGTGTCTGATACCAAAGGAAGAAATCCAGAAACACAAGTGCTTAGGGAGGTTTTTCATCGGGCATCACTCTTGAAGCGGGTGTTCCGCCAATCCCCCAATGAGTCTTTGGAACTTCTTGAACAATAACCTCAACAGCTCGTTCTGGAATCCCAAGCTCGACAAAGACCTTCGTAATCCCTGAGATAATATGTTCCACAGCATCTTTTGAAATTCCTTTCCATACTTTAACGTCAACAATAGGCATGAGTTGCTCCCCGGATTTTTGATATTAAATGATTATGATTTTTAGCTTTTCAATCCATTTGCTTGGAGCATTATGCCTAAAAGAACAGAGAATCGCGACCTAGGTGGGAGTAGAGATGGAAGCTCGAACAGGTCAAAGTCAAGTCTATGATAGTAAAGCATTACTCGGTGAATTTGATAGCTTATTGAGAATTGCCAGAAAAGTTGGTATCAAATTTCTTGATGATGAGGCAATTGAACAATTGGCACTTCAGTCGAGAGTTGAATATGAGATATTAATTCCTCAACTGCCCTACGTTGGCGGCGAGAAGAGTCCATTTACACCTCTAATGATTCAGTCAGGCCAGACTGTTGCGTTCTATCACGCCTGTAGGAAAATAGGCTTAGAGAAGGAACAGATTGGTGAGCTGATATATGAAATTGCAGAGGCTCAAATGAAGACGATCTCACGATTCAAGAAGTGGTTTGCACGACGCTTGGTATTCAGTAAATCTTACAGAGATCGATGGAGGAAAGCGACAGCAGAGAGCCAAAACCGCGAGTTTACAACGAACTGGGTTGGTGAATTCGTGGAAGGGACTGGAAAGGACTTTGAATTTGGCTTTGATTTCATAGAATGCGGGTTCTTGAAACTGGCACGTGAAAAAGGAGGGGAAGAGATAGCACCTTACGGCTGTCTTTGTGACTTTGTAAGAATGAGAGCACTCGGTATAGGTTTTAGAAGGACTCAGACTCTCGCAATGGGTCATCCTAGGTGTGATTTTAGATTCTTAAAAGACTATGAAACTCCAAGAGGATGGCCTCTTGAAAGTCTTGAAGAGGTTAGAAATAGTCCACGCAGAAAATAAGGTATCTGATTGAATAGCCTCATTATTTGTGGTGATATAATTCATGTCTGAACTTGATAATTCCAAATATCGCACAAGATCCAATCTATTGGTATTGATATCAGCAGTTGTTGCTTTATTTAGTCCTGTAGGAATGAATGTAATATCACATCCGCTAGGTGAATTTGCGGCGAGTCTAATTGGCGTGTTTTGGACAGCATTCATGGGTTCACCAATCCCAATTGATGGGGGCTCAATTGTACCACCAACAGTAAATCCAGCCTCAGGATTAACAGCCGTGCCATTGATTGCACTCAGGTTTCTCTTTGTATTTCAGCTCTACAGATTATACAATGGTAAGACTTCGAGGAGAGCTGCAATATCTTTTGGAATTTTAAGTGAGCTGTTTTTAGTCATCTTAAACATCCCCGGCTATATTAGCTCAGTATTGAACCCACCATTTACCGAAATTTATCTTCCATTGCCATTTCTCCTTCTGATAGGGTATCTAATAATCAAGATATATCCGCCATTTGTTGCTTCGACACCTTGGGAAACCCATGATTAGGCTGGAATCCATGAATCGCCCATTGCGGAATGATGGAATACAATAGCAGCACTGGTGATATTCCACGTTAGTGTTATTGTCGTTTCCGCAGAACTAGCAAGAGTATTACTACAACTACCGCACCACCAATCGATATTCCTGAAATCAGCAAGATGTCAGGAGGAGGGAGACCTGATGTAGGCATAAACTAATCACAATTGGGTCTTTCCAATAATTCATCGGCCATACTTGTACTTGCTACCTTCATAGCTCTTCTTCGACAAAATAGATCAGTCATTGTGGGAGATTGCCCGCTCATAGACCTTTATTATTTCATCAATTTGTTTACTCCAAGAGTATTTACGCAATACCTTCTGGCGGCAACGCCGTCCCATCTCCAACCTACTATACTCGTTTCGACCCATTTGCCTCATTGCGTTTACAACCTCAGGGACACGATGTGGTCTCACCAAGATACCCTCATTGTTCCCCAATAATCGATTAGTTTCACCAATGCCAGTTGTGATTACGGGAAGCCCACAACTCATTGCTTCCAAGACACTCATTCCCAACCCTCCTATGTTTTGAGGGATTACAAAAACATCCATCATCTTTAGATACGTGGGAATAGAATCATGCTCAAGAGCGCCTAACCAGTAAATGGAGCCATCATGAACAGAGTTGTTCATCTTCGTCTTTAGCTTTCCATCACCAATAAGTGTCAATCTAGATGCAGGATTCTCATCATGATATCTAGCGAATGCGTCCAACAAAGTGCTAATCCCTTTGTCAAGACTCAAACGACCGACATACACAAAATCAAGGATGCCATCATTTCGATTGCTCTTAGCAGGACTAAACATGTCTGTGTCAACGCCATTCCTGATAACAGTCAGCTTATTTTCCGGAATGCCATACTGCAGGATGTACGGTTTTTGCATGGGATCAACGAGAATTATTTCATCGTACTTCTTCAAAGAAAAGAGAGATGCTAGCCATCTAAGGGTGAACCATGTTGTATAGAATGACTGACCTGAAGAATAGGCAAGATGGAAGGTCGCAACAAGTGGTGGTAGAAACTTTCCATAGAATGGAAGAAAAGTTTCAGTTGTACTAGAGTTCATTTGGGCATGTAAAACATCAATATCATGCTCCTTACACACCTCTGCAATCATACGGGGAGCACTCAAGGAGTCCAATGAAAAATGGGGATTCATTGGTATTGCACGAAATTGGTGAACATATTCAGGTGGGACACCTTCTACTTTCTCAGCTTGAGTAAAGACATGGACTTCGTGTCCTTTCCTAATCAACCCTTTGACAACGATGTTTGCACGGGTACATAGACCGTCTGGTGCACCAAACTTGCTAAACATCCCAATTCTCATAGTCAGGTCACCAGTGAGGGTTCTCTTCGATTAATACTCTCTTTAACATCTTTCGATTTTCAAGTATTCAATGCGTGTTATTTCTGAAGATGTTAATAGATTAGGTATATTTTGAAATGTAACCTCTTTGAAAATCCTTGTGGAAATAAAGAATATTGAAACATTTCTGTCTACACAGATGAAAGTCCAATAAACTTGAATATAATCCTTGGGATTCGATTCTTTTAGTTATTCTTCAGCGGGAGGTTCGAGTAATTTGAATACATCCTCTTTTGTATCTTCACTCAAGACAGCTGAGGCTATCAGGATTCCTTCCTCTTGGAGCATATCCAAGCCAAATCCGATGGACGCGAGACGTTTCAGATACTCAAGATTGGCGATTATACTGTCTACAGATTCTTGCAGTAAAGTCACATCAGAAGTTTCTGGCAGGGAAGGCAGAGAGACCTCAATATCCACATCAAGATCCTCTGCCCTGCATTCATATCTCGTCAGGATGATGCGTACTGTGCTGGTTTTGAGAAGAACCTCTGAAACCTGATGCATCTGGTTGAGATTAATGATGAAGAGGCCAGCTGAAGCAAATCGCCGGAACCTCTCCATCATCTCAGTTGAATTCATCTTGTGATTTCTCCTAACTATAACTCAGTTCTATCAAACACAACGAGCGCGGTATATCTAACGTCAGATTTCTATAGAGTTTGTTAATCGTTCGAAGGCTTTATAGAAGGGAATAAGACATTTGCGACCACCGTTGGGATTTTTAGCAATATGAAAACAGCTCTCAAGTGATACTTATGATTAGAAAGAGGGGTTTTGACACAACGAGGTATCTCTCTGCTCAAGTCAAACGTATTATTGAACGAGTGAATCAATTCGACAAGCTCTACCTTGAGTTTGGAGGAAAACTACGATATGACCATCATGCGTCAAGAGTCCTTCCTGGTTTTGCCGTCGATACCAAAGTTCAGATGCTCAAAAAATTGGGGAATAATATCGAGATCATCCACTGCATCAGCGCAAAGGATATCGAGCGACGAAAAATCAGACGTGACTTTGGTCTGACTTATGATGATCAAATACTCAGGGACATCAACGACCTGAAGCAACTGGAGCTGGACGTATCAGCTGTCATCATTAGCAGATATAGTGGAGAGCCAACATCAGACAAGTTCAAACAACGTCTTGAGAACCGGGGAATTCGGGTTGTTACTAATAGTGAAATCCCTAACTATCTCACAGACCCGGATAGAGTGGTCAGTGAAGAGGGGTATGGAAGACTAAACTATGTGGAAACTGACAAGAAGATTGTCATCATCACTGCACCAGGACCTGGTAGTGGGAAGATGAGCTTCGCTATGGGTCAAATATATCATGACAGAAAAGAGGGCATAATTAGTAATTTTGCGAAGTTTGAAACCTTCCCCATATGGAATTTACCTCTAAACCATCCAGTTAACATCGCATATGAAGCTGCAACTGCTGATATTGGCGATTACAACTGTATCGATCCTTTTCACAAGGAAGCATACAATATTGAGGCTATCAATTATAATCGAGACGTAGAGAACTTTGCTATTATTAAGAAGATTATAGAGAAGATCACACCTCCCGGAGACCCTCTAGCAGAGATTAAGAGTCCTACAGACATGGGTGTCAACATGGCTAAGGAAGGAATAGTTGACGACAGTGTTGTTAGACAGGCAAGCATTGAGGAGATAATTCGGAGGTACTTCCAATACAATAGAGACTTTGTAGAAGGTAATGTCACTCACGATACACTTGAACGCATAGACCGAATAATGCAACGAGTCAAAGCGAAACCGGAACATCGCATTGTGGCAATTAGAGCTAACAAAGCCCTAGATGAGAGCTTGAAAAAATCGGTACATTTGCCAAGAGAGATGCACACTGGAGCTGCCATTGAGATATACCCTGATAACAACAGACCAGTCATCCTTACAGGAAAACGGTCAAAGATTCTTACCTCGGAGTCAGCTGCACTTCTCAATGCGGTAAAACACCTTGCAGGTATTCCAGATGAAATAGATGTTCTTTCACCAATCATTATGGAGAGCATTATGAAACTCAAAGAACAGTTGGGCGTTATAGACACCAGTCTTGATGTCAAGGAGGTACTTGATGCACTTGCAGTGAGTGCGGTCTTTAATCCAAATGCGGCAGAATGTATCAATGTTTTAACTAATCTTCGTGGATGCGAGATGCATAGTACTCATCTCGTTGGACACGGATGTGAGAAAGCTCTGATAGAATTGGGTTTGAACCTGACAACCGATGCGAGAATCCCTTTGGTGAATAATCGGTAGTCTTACAACTAAGCAATGGCGACTTCCAGCTCATGTCAATAAGTGTTTCATGATGATGAGTCGTTTCTTTTCAATATCTAGATCCATCGCTTCCGTCTGAAGAACGTCAGCATTGCGGCCATCATGGAGATGGTAAGTATGATGACTATTGGATATGCATATTCAGACTGGAATTCTGGAACTAGGAGATTCATACCGTACCATGATCCGACCACAGTTGGAGGGATAGCAATTGTTGATATCACGGTCAGTACTTTGATGACTTCATTCAGTCTATGGGTGACACTTGAGAGATAAATATCAAGCATACTTGCTAACCAGTCTCTAGATATCTCGATATGGTCTGTAATCTGTATTACGTGGTCGTAGAGGTCTCTCAAGTAGGGAAGTGTGCTCTTCTTGAACATCTGAGGCGCCTCTCGCTCAAGTCTGAGAGCTATTTCCCTTACTGGCCATGTGTACCTACGCATCTCAGCCATGGCACGCTTCAAGTCATAAATGACACGAAGAGTTTCAGCAGTCGGCTCTATTATGAGTTGTTCCTGTGATTGCTCAATGTTCTCACTTATCTGGTTAAGCAATACGAAGTAATTATCAACTATGAGGTCCATGAGAGTATATGCCAGATAATCTGCACCACTCTTTCTGACTCGACTTCCAGGCTCTCGAATTCTCCGTCGTAGGGGATCGAACACATCGCCCTCTACTTCCTGAAATGATAATACATAATTCTGACCAAGTATGATGCTTACTTGCTCTGATACTAAAGGATTATTCTGCCCCTCAGTCCATATCATTCTCATTGTGATTAGTGCATGTTCTGGAAGAGTTTCAGCCTTAGGTTGTTGGTCGTAGGTAACAATATCCTCAACAGTAAGAGGATGAAGTCCAAAAGCTGCACCAATTGTTGAAATGACTTCAGTGTTATACACACCATCAACATTAATCCAACGGATTGTGGATTTGTCAGTCGGTGGTTTACACTCATCAATGGATTCAGCTAACCACTCCTTGTATTGACTTTCATTGTAGTCAAATATGCTAATTCGTGGTGGGAGCATGTCATCTGGAGATCTGCGAAGAGTTAGTTTTTGATAGAGAGTATCGCTAGTTCCAACAGAATTGTCATCATGCATTTTATCAACTCCAAACTAACAAAAGCAATAATGGTGAAAGCATCATTGTACCCATAAGGACTGTGGTCTAGACTACAATTCGGATTCAGACTTTGTGTTCATTCGTCACTACATCAAGTGCTTCCTTTAACTTCCCAAGTGATAGATTACCGCCTGAACAAACAAGTCCAACCTTGTTTTCTTCCAAGCTCTCTCTAATTTTGAATGCAGCCGCCAAAGACGCAGCTCCTGCTCCTTCAGTAAGTGTGTGTGCCTTTTCTATCATCCATACTGTTGCTCTCTTGATATCAAACTCACTTACAAGTATGAAGTCATCCAAGTGCTCTCTCAGAATTCTCTGGGGAAGTTCAAAGGCGGTCCCTGTCGAGAGACCCTCTACTGTGGTCCGATTCGGTCGTTCAACAAGATGTCCCAACCTCCATGAGTCATGCGCTGCTGGGGAAGCTTCTGATTGAACTCCAATGACCTTGATAGAGGAATCGATTGATTTGGCAACGATGCATGCACCAGCAGCTCCACTTCCTCCACCCACTGGAACAATGACGACAGTGATCTCAGGCTCTTCTTGGAGCATCTCTAGTGTTTCAGTAGCCACACCAGCTATAAGGTCAGGTTCATTGCCTGAGTGGATGTACCGATACTTGTGGGTTTTAGCAAGCTGCTCACAATGGATTCTCGCTTCATCGAAAGTAGCCCCATGATAGACTATCTCAGCACCAAGTGCTTTCATGGTGGCTATTTTTCCAGGATTAGAACCCTCAGGTACGACGATTGTTGCCTTCACCCCGAATAATTTCGAAGCGTATGCAATAGACTGACCGTGGTTCCCAGTCGAAGCCCCTATTACTCCGCGCGTCTTGTCTTCATTAGAGAGTTGTGAAATCAGGTTGATTCCACCACGAACCTTGAAAGCTCCTACTGGCTGGCAGTTCTCATGCTTGATATACACCTTAAACCCCAGGAGATCATTGATCAAGGGATAACTTATCAGTGGTGTGGGCTTCAAGTAGGGACTAATACGAGTCTGGGCAGCTAGCACATCTCTAAATGTTGGTATCTTCATCGAGAAATCAACTCCTATTCGAGTTGAGAAGATATTCTTGTAGAGTACTTACTAATATGTCAAGTGAATTGAGACAATTCTTTCTCATAAATACTAATTCAAAAATTACTATCTGCACTTCTTCTGAATCAATTAGTGGCTAAGAAAAAAAATCACCACAAGTGATGAAGACTAAGGAAGAATGTTTAGTATGTGATTACAACTTCCATTTCGTGACTCGTCACATCGGGTCGACCCTTCACACCAATCACGCCCTTCATCACCCAAGTATTACGAGCGTTTTGGCTACGATAGGTTGGTGGTACGTTTGAAGGCAAGGAAAGGCTGAAGGGTATGTTCTCACTAGATCCACTTGAGAAATGCCTTCCGCCTGCAACAGTGAGCTTACCCTGGTGCAACGCACTATTCTGCTCTGCAGTTACAGGAACCTGCTGCTGTCCAACAGTTTTTTGTTGTGTCGCTCGGGTCCATTCGTTGACCCGGATCTCGATACGAAGTTCGTCAGCGTCGAATTCTTCCGACGACGAAATCTCAAATCGACCTTGCAGTGGCTCATTTAGACTATATGTTCTCTTGTCAAGAATCACTGCTAAGCTCGCATTTGGTGCTTTTAGCCTACTAAAAAATCCCATTGAGTTCACACCATTTTATGTATAAACTCCTGATATTATCAGGAATCAAAATGATTTGAAGCGGGTTTTATTTATCGTTTGCTTGTATTGTCTGAAACAAGTTAGCCATTGAATAAATTTGATAAACTTGATAAAATCAATAGGAACGAAACGACAAATTCATTCTTGTACTCCATGAGTGACAACCAAAAACAATAGCTATGCTATGAGAGGACTTGAGAGAAGGATGGAAAGAGTGTGTTCAGAAAAGACCACGAGCAAAAGAAAGACTCCTACGAGTGTGAAAGACTACTTTGAATCAATACCTGAAGAGGCACGGAATACACTCGGGGGTTTGCTCAAGACTATACGACATATTGTTCCAGATGGTGTTGAAGTAATCAGCTATCAGATTCCAACCATTAAATACAAAGGACGAGGACTTGTTGCCTTTTCAGCGCATAAGAGTCATTGCAGTTTACATCTTATGAGTAAGGCTATAATGGAGGAATACAAGGATGAGCTCAAACTCTTCGATACTACTAAGGCTAGTATCCATTTCACAGCCGCCAAACCAATCCCTAATGTCCTTGTGAAGAAACTCATCATGGCACGGATAGTGGAGAATGAGAAGAGAGAGGCTCGGAAGAAAAAATAACCAATTGTAGTTAGTCTTCAAATCATCTATTTAGTAATGGAATTTTCCATTCTTGTAGATAGTCGTCTTTCCTGCGATAATTTCCCCTTCAATCATGTTCTTGACCATATCAACGTGAATAGCACTTTCGTTTTTCCCGTTGCATTCTTTGAGGGCTCTTCCAAGTGCACAGTGGATTGTGTCCACCATCTTCTCATCAAAGAGCATGTTTTTCGTGTATTTTGAAATCCCTCTATTCATTCCTATAGCTAACTCACCTAGACGATTTGACCCATTATCTACTTCAAGAATGGATTTGAGAGTCTGATCTCCGTATTCAGCAGTATAGTCGACAACTAATCCCTTTTCGAACTCCAATCGAACTCCTTCAATATGTATTCCTTTATATAAGAAGGGAATGTCAAAGTAGATTTTCCCTTCAACAGACTCTTCTACGGGGGATACATACACCTCACCACTTGGCATATTGTGCTTTCCATTTTCAATCATCCAGATTCGTCCCGTTGTTTCTGCATAGAGATCTGTACCATGGCCCAGTAATTGTATGTCTTTGTAGTTATTGAGCAGCTCACTCAAAGTCGACATTTCTTTCGAAAGGTGTTCCCAGTCGATGAGGATTGCATCATAGACGAAATCTCTGTACTCCTCTAGGTTCATTCCTGCTTGCTGCGCCAAAGCATCACACGGGTGCAGGGTATCACACCACCTCTTACTGAGGTACAGACCAAATAGCGGCTCTCTTGTTCTAGCTCTAATAGCAAGTTTTTCAAAGCTAGTATCAGATAACACATTGCTCCTCAGTGGAGCATGAATACCAATCACAACATCACTCTTGTCCAGTGCGGATTTGTAATGTTTGGGGAAAAGCGAGAGTGTCTGATTATCAGCATGTTCGAGATACTTTTGAAGAATCTCATCGCTCTCCATTAATACCAAATAGTTGGCTTTTCTCTTTGCTATCTCTCCAGCAAGTGCCACTACCAAATCGTGAGCTTCGGGATACGCGATGATTAAAACCATCTCGCCTTCTGAGACCTGAGTTGACCAGTTCACTAGCACCTCAGCATGTTTGATGATTCTTTGGTCCATTAATTTTCGCCTCTTTGTGCTCCAAAACCAAAAGAACTGAACCAGTATTTAGAGATATACCAATAATGGTTTGGAACCTGTTTCGCGTTGAAACATATCTTCATAATCACATTCGGAGGTCATAATACCAATTCAGGAGGCAATTCTAATGCTTCTAGAGAAGAATGCGGTACTTGATTTGGAAGGCCTCTTTACCAAGTATGAATTTACAGAATTCAAATGGATTGACCCAAAGGAGATTGTTGTATCACAATGGGTGAGAATGAAATGCGAGTTTGGTTGCGAAGATTATGGGAATGCATCATGTCCCCCAAACTTACCGTCAGTTTCTGAATGTCAGAAGTTTTTCCATGAATACACAGATGCATGGATTTTTCGATTCACAACAATAGGAGAGCCTTCCGAGGAACTC
>JBHLQJ010000023.1:0-11863 GCA_048884945.1 Candidatus Thorarchaeota archaeon
CTGTATTGCTATTGGGAGTAATCTTTTTTTCATATCCCCCGATTGTTTACAGTAGCTCAGATGCTGTTGTTGCAGCGGAGGGCATCACTCTCACGATAGATTTTGGAAATGGAACAAATAGAGAATTCAACAATCTCAATGGCTCTACAGTTTTGGATGTAACTGCTTCTGCCCTTGAAATCGATGTTCAATGGTTTGGTCCTCTCGCATATATCAAGGGTATCGAAGGTCTTGTGGGAGAGGGAGAATATGGTTGGCAATATTGGGTCAATGGTGATTTTGCATCAATTGCAGTTAACCTCTATTCTCTTGAAGATGGAGACATAGTCGCGTGGGTATTTTCATCTCCAACTCCAAGGACTCTGAATGACCCCACATTCATTCCAGGATTGACCATCGTCTTGATCTCTGGTCTAGGTTTCATAGCAGTAATATATGTACAAACACAAAGGAGGATACGATAAATTGGAAAGGAAAAGCCTCTCACTTCTTGCTATCTTTTTCACGATATCTTTGACACTTACGCCTCTGGCTGCTGGATATAGTTCAGATGTAATAATTGGCTCCACAATAGAGTGGCGTGTGGAAGTAGCTCCAAATGATGCCTTCAATATGTACTATTCAGAGGCTGGATTTTGGGTTGCTGAGAATGGGAGTTCTATGACATTTAGTATTCAAAGCATTGGGGAAGATATCGTTGGAAGACTAACCATCGGAAACATATCAGTAATCGCGAATGATACAGAAATAGCCAAAGATCTAACTTTAGGTGTATGGGGCACACCCACTGAATGGTGGCCTGGACTAATCGTTGATGTTGGACAAGAAAGTATGGAAATTCTTAATGAAACTGCTTACGCTTCGGCAGAGCGGGTGTCTGGCAATTACTTGAATGGAACAATGACATCACGCTATGAAAACATCTCCGTTGATAATACTCTCATAGAATGCATCGTATTTGATTATGAACAAGATTCAACTGGTTTTGGTGAGCCACAAATGACCCATTTAGCTTATTCTTTAACGAATGGAGTGCTTATAGAAGCAAGAACCAGCTACTCATTTGGTGTTCCATATAATCTTGAGATAAGCATTATGTCGCCAGAACCAATCACAGATGATGGTTGGATTATCTTATACCCGGTGATACTCCTAGGTATACTTCTCGTAGTGTTAGTTGTTGCTTACATGGTTTCCCATAGACGGTAAAACAAGAGGGTACGTAGAAATGAAAACCCAATGGCAAAGTAAGGCGATGAAAGGCAGTAGATGGATTTCCATTACTGCAATTATGACCGCTTTAGCATTGGTCGGTAATTATGTATTAGTTGCCATTCCGAATTTGGAGTTGGGATCGACAGTCTTGTTTGTAACTGCATACATCTTTGGAGCAACCATGGCAATCTGGGCAACGCTCATTATGTCGATAGTTTTTGGAGTCATTAATCCTTGGGGAGCTTTCATTCCACAGATTTGGGCATCACAAGTTATCGGTTGGTTTTACATCATTACAGTTGGATCAATAATGGCGAAAGAAGGAGCTGAAGAAAAACGACTAAATCCTTCAAAATGGGAATTGGCTCTAACAGGAGCCTTTGTTACATTAATTTTTGATCAGATTACAAACATAGGTTATTCCATAACCTTTGGGGTACCTTTTCTGTTTGCAGTAATCGCAGCAATACCATTTACGCTTCTACATGTCGTTTCCAATGGAGTGATTTTCTCTCAAGTTGTGCCAGTGTTAGATAGAGCACTGAGAAAACAGCTCAAAGACCTTATCTGGAGTCCTGAACCAAAAGTAAAAGTCGAGATGTTGGAGAGTAGTACGGTTTGACATGGAAATATGAGTTTATCAGACTCTCTGAACCCGCAAATGGGCGAGTCGCTCCAGCCTTTAAACCGCATCATGCAACGGTTGTACTTATCATGATTGGGAGAGAGCAACCTCTTGGGAGGTACGAACTCTGCGAAAAGATGTCAATTGGAGAGGGAAGTGTAAGAACTCTTTTGAAGAGGCTCACTGAAGCTGACTATATTGAACCAGAAGGAAAACAAGGACAAAGACTTACTACAAAAGGTCAAAGATTGTTCAACGAAATTTCTCAGGACATACCTATTGGATTGATGCTAAATGTGCGACGGCTCGTGATGTACGAATATGCCTATGCGAACCTAGTCAGAGAGAAAGCAGCCAGAGTATCTGATGGAGTAAGACAGAGGGATGAAGCAATCATTCAAGGAGGATATGGTAAAGCTGGGGCGACGACTCTTATCCAAAGAAATATCCGCTTGGTAATGCCGCCAGATGATTTTCACATTCTATCTGCTTATGAGGCTGAAACTCTCTTAATTATCGAGAGTTTGAGACCTCAGAATAATGATGTTGTTGTCATCGGTTCAGCGGATGACCCGAACTTAGCTCGAGAGGTTTCTATGGCTGCTGTCATGACACTCTTTGATGAGGTTTAAGAATGCAATCGGATCTATTTGGTAATGTTCCGGAGATTGTCATTGACATTCATGAAACTGGAGGCAAAGGTAAGAATGCTGTAAAGCATCTTATGTCAATGTTAGATAAAGAGCAGATAAAATACTCAGTTCAGAAAATCCCGATTGGAGATGTTCTAGGTATCGATGGCATAGCAATTGAAAGGAAGACGGTAAACGATTTGGTAAATACGCTGAAAGGTAGCGCGGCGGGTGTTCCTCGACTTACTAAACAGCTGGATGCTTTGCTCGAATATGATAGACCTTACGTTTTGATTGAGAATATACTTGCCATTCGAAGAGATCCGTTGAAAGGATGTATTTACATACCCTTCAGTACTAAACAAACAAAGGGAAGACCATACCTCGTTACGATGGAGCGTGTTAGCTACATACATCCAAGTTCGCTGGACGCCTTGATTGACAGTATCAGTGAGCGAGGTATACAAGTACTCAAAGGCTTTAACGCGCTGCATTCAGCAGGACTCCTCTATGGTATTCTTGTGGGTGATGCTGAGAAAAGGAAAGAATCCGGGCAAAGACTTCCTGTTATCAGAACAAGGAAAGGTCTTGATTCGATGAGTGATGAGCAAGAATTTTTCATTGCTGGTTTTCCTGGCATTAATGTAGTACGAGCAAGAAGTCTACTCGAGCGCTTTGGATCACCAAATGAGATTATTCTCCAAACCGATGACTGGGGAAAGATATCTGGAATAGGTCCAAAGACCATTGCTTCAGCAAAGAAGATCCTTTTCTCAAAATATGTGGCAAAAGAATCCGAACCAACTGAAGATAACGAAAACGCCTCAGAACCATGAGATTGCCAGCTCGCAAGTTTTAAAAGAAGTAACTATTCTATGGCTATAGAATACTTAGATTAGGTGATTCGATAATGGGAGATGTCAGAATAGCAATCGCCGGACTTGGCAACTGTGCATCTGCGTTGATACAAGGCACACATTACTATAGAAATGCGAGGGCTGATGAAGAAGTACCAGGTCTAATGCATGTCGATTTTGGCGGTTACTTTCCAAAGGACCTAAAATTTGTTGCAGCATTTGAAGTAAACAGAAAAAAGATAGGTCTTGATATAGCTGAAGCAATGTGGGCAGAACCAAACTGCTGTGCAGTTTTTGCGCCTGATGTTCCAAAGACTGGCGTAAAAGTATTACCGGGGCCTATATCTGATGGTGTTGCACCTCATATGAGAGAGTCCTTCTTTACATATGATGAGAAAGAGATTGAAGCAGTGAATGTTGCAGAAGAACTAAGGAGAACAAAAGCAGACATGCTCGTTTCCTACCTCCCAGTTGGTAGTGCTGAAGGTTCGAGGATTTATGCAAAAGCTGCATTGGAAGCTGGTGTTGGTTATATTAATGCAATCCCTGAATTTATTGTTTCTGACCCAAAGTCCCCACTTGCCCAAGCTTTCGAAAAAGAGGGGATTCCTTGTGCGGGAGATGACATCAAGAGTCAACTTGGTGCCACAATCCTTCATCGTGTCCTTGCTCAGCTCTTTGACAAGAGAGGCTTGATACTTGAGAATACATATCAGCTAAACATTGGTGGAAATACAGACTTTGAAAACATGCAAGTAGAGAATAGACTTAGCTCAAAGAGGATTAGTAAGACTGAAGCTGTCACCAGCTGTGTTAGTTATGAATTACCGACGAAAATAGGTCCAAGCGACTATGTGCCATTCCTACAGGACAATAAGGTCTGTTATATCACCATGAGATCTAGGGCATTCGGAGACCTCCCAATTGACCTAGACTTGAAACTTTCAGTGCAAGACTCTCCTAATAGTGGTGGAGTTATCATCGACGTTGCACGTGCTGTAAAAATTGCACTAGATAGAGGTATAGGAGGAGAACTGTCAAGCATTAGCTCCTATAGTTTCAAACATCCAAGATACCAAATCGATGACTTTGAGGCAAGAAAACATGTCGACGAGTTTATCGATGGAAAGCGTGAGCGCTAGGATAAGTACTGAAATATAGAAATCAGCCTAGCTGACTACTAGGCTGACTTTCAATCTCTATAGAGTTGTAAAGCTCTTGACTGTCTTCTCATCAAGTTTCTGAAGAACTTCAACCATTAGCTGAACTGCACTGTCAACATCACTCAAATCTAACATACCGTGGTGGGAGTGAATGTATCTGGTTGGAACTCCAAGAAATAGGGAAGGTGCGCCCATTCCAGCGAGGTGTATTTGACCTGCATCTGTACCTCCTGATTTGAGAAATGAGGGCTGATGCCGAATGTTCTTTTCTTCAGCAATTTTCATGACAAACTTACGCAGCTTTGGATTTGGAATCATTGAACCATCACCTGCGGAGATTGAAACACCTTTGCCCATTTTTTGAACCAAACCTTCAGAACCTGGCGAGTCACCAGAAATATCAACATCTAATGCAAAACCAATATCTGGTTTGATCATTTGTGCAGATGTCTTCGCACCTCTGAGACCTATCTCTTCTTGCACCGTTGAACAGAAGTAAACGGTATTAGGAAGTTTGATGTTGCTTTCAGAGATGCGCCTTAGTGCTTCAATTGTAATAAAGACGCCAATACGATCATCGAATGCCTTCGCTACTGCCAGAGTGACTTCACGAGTTTCTTCTTTTGCATCTTTATCATCTTCATCTTTCTTCTCTTTGCGTGTCCTTTTCATTGTACGGAAATAAGAAACAGGAACACCCGGGTCTCCTACACGTATTCCGAGTTTCTTGACTTCTTCTGCAGATGAACAACCAATATCGATGTACATTTTGTCCATTGTTACAATTTTACTACGCATCTCAGCTGATAGAACGTGTGGCGGAGGAGCACCAATAACGCCAACGACTTTTTCGCCCTTGAATGGCTGAATCATAACTTCTTGCGTCAAAAGGGTCTGGTCCCACCAACCACCTAGTTGATGAAATTCCAGATAACCATCCTTCTTGATATTGGTGATTACAAATCCGATTTCGTCTACATGCCCGGCTAACATAATTTTCGGGCCACCGTTCCCTTTCTTGAAAATCAATGACCCAAGACCATCATGAAGTACTTCATCTGCAAAGCCTTTGCTGTATGTGCGTACAACTTTTTGTGCTTCTTCCTCATGACCACTGGGGCCAAAAGAATTGCATAGTTGTTCCAAGAATTTTAAATTGAGATCCAAGTCCGTCATGTTACTCACATCACTTCTCGTAAATTGCATTCAACCCAGAATATCTTCTCTTTAGTGGTTTTGGTTTGAGCAGTTCTACCAATATTGCTATGACATAGACAAAGAACTCTTAGCGAGTATGTTGAATGCTTCTTCAACATTCTGCCCTGATAATGCGCTGGTTTCAAGATATCCTGTAAGATTATGTTCCCGGGCGAATTCTTCACCCATCTCCCGAGTTATAACTCGATCATCAGCCAAGTCAACTTTGTTGGCGAGAAGTATTATGGGTATTCTTTCCCCGAGGGCATCCTCTGTTTCTTTTATCCACTTTGGTAGTTCTAGCCAAGTGCTCTTGCGGGTTGTATCAAAAACAAGTAGCGCACCTTTAGATCCACGATAATAGCTGCCACGAATAAAATCGAACCGTTGTTGCCCAGCCAAATCCCATACGAGAAGCTTCACCACAATACTGCGACCATTCGCTGCTTCTACTGTAACAGTCTTAACTGCAAATTGGGAACCAATTGTCACAATGTACTCTTCAGAGAACTTGTGAGTGAGGAATCTATTGACAAGGGCAGTCTTTCCACTACCTCCAGCGCCAATCATAACGACTTTACGCATGTAGTCGAATCCGCCACTACTCAATTTTTCACCTCACCCATATAGTTGGGCAATCAGCTTGAAAGTAGGAAATCGCACAGGATTACTTCCACTCGCATGTTTCCCTATTCGAACTTAGTCCCACTATATTTAGCCTTTTATGGGCCGAATGTCTAAGAGTGAAAATCGTTTCTATTGTGTCCCATGTGGTTGGCGCGAAGCTCGTACAATCTGCCATCGACTTATATCCGGTATTATAGGTGAATCACCTAGCATGAGGTATGCGTTGTGCAGCTTGTTACTGTGAAAATGAGCGACATTTATGTCAGTGGACTCGATAAACTGGTTGAGATAGGCATGTATCCATCAAGAAGCGAAGCTATACGAGTGGCAATTAGAGATCTTCTTCGTAGGGAATTGTGGCCAACGGATGGAAGTCCAATCAACATGGAGCAAGAGAAATAATAATGGGGAATTTGTGCCCACAAGACAAATTAAGCAAAATGGTTTGAAAGAGTCGACGACTGCGCTAGCTGCAGGGAGGACAATCGTTTGAACTTTAGAGTATTCTTCAAGAGTGTCAAATTCGCATATCGTGCAAAAATTCGAGTTCTGGCATTCATCTTAATCTATGCAATACTGTACATAATTGTGGCAAAGGGGCTCACAAACTATCCAACTGAGTGGTTATCATATGTAGGACTTGCCTTCATCGTCGCTACGATATACGCCATTCTTGTTTCTCAATTTCGAAGAAGAGACATTTCTATCTTCAAATGTATTGGATGGGATAACTCGAACGTGATGCTCCTCGTAATGGGAGAGGTCGTTCTTGTTTCACTCACTGCATTTCTTTTAGTGTTCCAAGTCAGTGTCGAGCTTCTTGGACTCGCAGCTTATATTTTTGGAGACCCAAATGTAACAGGATTATTGTCTATTCTCTATGTTGACATAGCATCCATGTTTATTGCATTGTTTTGGATTATTCTCGCTCAGCTTCCTGGTCTGGGATTATCAATGTGGAGAGCTACCCAAATCCCACCAATGAGAGCACTAAGGGAGGAATAAGACATGGTAAAACCGATTATACAACTTGAAGGAGTCAATAAGGAGTTTGGTAAAGGGAAAAACACTGTTGCTGCGCTTAAAGATGTTAACCTCGAGATTGAAGCGGGCGACTTCGTTGCAGTACTAGGACCAAGCGGATGCGGAAAGTCTACTCTGCTGCATGTCATGTCTGGTCTTGAAGCTCCTTCATCTGGACGTGTTCTTGTTGATGCAGTGGATGTCACCTTGATCAGTGAGAGAGACCTTCCCAAGGTGCGTGCTCAGAAAATTGGTTTCGTATTTCAGTCATTCCTACTAGTTGAACATCTAACTGCATACGAAAACATCGAGTCTGTGCTTTGGCCTAGAGGTGACCTTACAAAGACTGAGCAGGAGAATCGAACACTTTCAGTTCTACGTGAAGTTGACATGTTAGAACGAAGAGACCACTTTCCAAAACAACTATCTGGTGGAGAACAACAGAGAGTTGCTATTGGTCGAGCATTAGTGAATGACCCTCCAATCCTGTTTTGCGATGAACCTACCGGTAATCTTGATTCGAAAACTGGTGAGAATATCCTGAAGATTATCGCTCAGCTAAACAGAGAGAGAAAAATGACTGTAGTTTTAGTCACTCACAATCATGACATCGCAAAGTTTGCAAAACAGACTCTCAACATGAAAGACGGTGTTATCAGATAGCACCTTCATAAAGTTCACGGGGTACTGATAATGATGAGTCAGTCAGAATGCCAGAAAATTGAGAGACTGGCTGAGGAGATGGCGGACTCAGGAAGAAACCATGATGCAATGATACTCTTTCAGAAAGCCGGTGATTGCTGGAAAAATTGGGAGTCGTTCTCAAAAGCCGCCCAGGCATATGAAAGAGCGTATGAACATGGTATGTTGAACCATGAGTATACAAAAGCAGCACAAATCATGACAGATGCTAGTGCAGTATGGGCGAAATATGGAGAACATGAGAAATTCGAGATTGACTGCCAAATCGCTGCTCAAGCTTATGTATCAGCAGCTGAAGAGACGAAAGACCCCTATTTGTTATTAGACGGAGCATTCTGCGCTATCACTGGAGGAGACCTTGATTTATCTAGACAACTAATAGACGCGGTAATACAAACCACGAAGGGTGAAGTTACAGGACATATTGATATTGCACTGATGCTAGCAGAGTATCGCTTTGGCGATGCTAATAAGCTGATGGAAACAGTTCTAGCAGGCGAAATAGAAAGAGAGGAACTGGCTAAACTTAGGAATTCATTTGAATTGGTTCTTGCTGGTTTTATTAGGACATCCCTTGAGTCAGAAGCGGCAGTCACGCTAGCAAGTCTTGAGGAAAGTACAGGTTTAGAACAAGGACAGTTGAAGAAATTGATAGTGCGACTTATTGAAAATGGATATATTCCGGCATACTTGGACGAAGCTTCAGAAGAACTGGTTGTCGATAGTGATCGATATGATATCGACGTGCTTGAAACTAGAAAACGACCAATACTTAGCAGAGACCTTGATGACCCTGGTGCATGGGATATTGATTTTGATGAAGAGTGAACAGAAAAACCCTCGTACTTGGTTGGAGGCCTCTAGAAAACCCTTTTTAGTACCATTGCTGACAATCACAGTTGCCCCATCCCATCATACATAGGTGGAACTACAAATGGCTGAAGGGATAAAATGGATGCAATGTCCCGTCTGTAAGGAGTCGCTCTACTGGGAGATCCCATCAGACAAATTGAAGAAAGTCAAACGATTTCCAACCCCTGTAGTTGTAAAGCATAAGGACCACTACCTCGTATGCTATTTGGATAGTCATCACCAACTTGCTGATACTGAAATTGCCATTACTGCTGTTGATGGAAAAGAGAAGAAATAGGTCTTCAGATAATTCGACCTATGTCACTTAACCGATTCCATTATCCATGGCCCACTCTAAAACACGTGCAGCTTGGGCACTAGCCATACCCCATGAGCGGAGGTTTAGAATTAAATTCCTGATTCCTGTGATCCAGTCATCAAAGAGATCCTTGATTCTATCTCTAATACCAGGATCTGAATCTTGTTTATAGATTGGAAGAATCAAATCCACTAAACTCTGTGAAAGAACCAGAATGGTTTCCAGCCTAGCAATCCATTCTTCTCTGGGTAGACCAGTCAAGGTCTGTGCAACTGCGAGATGATAATCATATTGTGCTGTGAAATAGCGGAGTCGCCAACTGAGAACTTCAACAAGAAGTGTCTTATGAGCTGTGTTTGGAGCTGTCTTGATGAGTAAGCTGAGAAACCGCTGAGTCATCTCGTCAGCAGATTGGCTGGCATCATAATAGAGTGCCATTGCTTGCTGGTACTCTTCATTTGTTAGACATTCACTCGCACGGCCTACTGCTTGCTTGAAACGGTCAATCAATGCTTTTGTTGATGCGCCTTCAATATCTTCCAAGCAGAAGTCCACCTTTCTATTATTCCAACCAACGACGCCCCTAAGAATGTGTCTACAGAGTGTCTGGTTTTTCTAGACCATGCAAGATGGAGTTGAGTATTCAAATAAGATGTTTTTGCATCTATTCATCAGGGGCAGGAATTGGCACGGGATGACTCAATTTATACTCTTCAGTAGCTTGAGCCCAGAGCATAAATTCTTCACTGGGGGGATTGATTCTATAAAGCTCCTCACGTTCCGCCTCAAGGAATGTATTATCCCTACCAGCTAATTCAGCCATTGTCAACACACGGTTTCCAGCTTTGTTTGCGACTTTCTTCACTGGTAGCATCAAATCATTCCAATGTTTATCTCTCATGAGATGGTGGTCCACAACAAGTATTGGAATTGATGATGCAAGAACAATGAGCGAGTTTTTCGCAGCTTCTCGCTCTGCATCTGAAAATGCAGATAGGTAAGTTGGAGGACCACCTACTATTAGCAGATTAGGTGCTGCCTGCAAAATATACCGAAGTGTATCTTGAACAACCGGACCTTGAACATCAGGTGTGAACATAAAGCGGAAATTAGAGTACTCAACCAAGGTTGCTAACACGTAACCAAGAGATGATGTAACTGAACCATGCGGGAGAGGATGAGAATAAGTCACCTTTGTATCACCGAATTTGAAAGACCTATCATCGGCCCATTCAATCTTTGAAGCTATATCTTGAACATCTTTTTCAAAATAAAAACCTCGACGCCTTTGTGAGGGATTAATGTTCTCTCGGTTATCCTTTGCAAGTATGTTCTTGCTAGAGAACATATCTCGACGCTCATTTTTGATACTTAGATTGTAGATATTGTTTTCAAAGCCTGGTCTAACATGATCATAGTGATAATGAGAAACTGACAAAATATCTGCTTCTTTAGCCTTACTTCTAATTCTGTTTAGTGACGCCTTTAGTGCCAGATATTCGGATGGATGTGGTTCCAAGTTGTATCGTTTAGAGAGCGCAGCTGAAGGATCAAATAAAATGCTAATATCAGGAGTGACAACCTGAGTGCATAGAGAGCGTGTCCCAAGACTTTCTGCAGCCAAGGGAGTGATTTCAAGTTCATCATATTTCATCATTAGCCGCCCTGTAGTAAATCAAATGATACCCATGTTTATCATGCAATAGTTCAGCTTCGTAGGTAGAACTAATTGGTTCTTGATTAGTAAAGCATTTGAACATCTGATAGTCTGAAGGTAGAAACTTATCCTTTGCCGAGTCAATTTCCTTTGGGGTGAATAAAGAAAGAGTTCCTTCTCGATGGTTTCTACTAAAAGAGGAGATTTCTGCATAACTCACGAATATCAAAAAATGAGCTGAGAGTGATCCATCTGATTCAATTAGTCTCTCTGAAACTAGACCACGATATTGGTATTCATTGACTTCTTGCGCACCAGTTTCTTCCATAATCTCTCTAATCGTCGCAGCTCGTATATGCTCCCCCAGACCTACTTTTCCTCCCACCATACTCCAAAGATTCTCATATGGTGGATTTCGTCTCTGCAAAAATAGGTAGTGTTCGCGGTATCGAAGTATTGCAATCGCAATAGGTACCATTCGTGTCATTCAATCCACCCATGACGAGGATAGAAGAAACCTCCGCTTTAAACCTAGAGGCGGCTCTTAAACATATGAAGCTAAAATTCATAGCACGCCATAGTCCACTGATGGATAGGTCTAAAATTGGACAAACTAGTCTCGGAAAATGTTCGGAAACATGTATTGGCACATGTGACACCAACCCAGAAGGAGTTAGATTTACAGAGAAAAGTCATAGATGCATTGAAACATGCACTGCATGACCACCCAAGTTCCAAAAATTACTCATATTCATTCATTGAGGAACAGGGGTCAACTGGGAGAAAGCAGACGCAATTGAGAGGCGCTGCAGACATTGATCTGTTTGTAGGACTTAGACCTGAAGATTATAGATCCATTATAGAACAAACTCACCGTGACAGACATCACGAATTGGATCAATTGATGACAAACATGATGAAGAACTGGTTTGAACCAGCAATAACAACGCTGGACACAACTAATGTGCAACAGGCATACTCACAGCACCCATAT
>JBHLQJ010000023.1:11873-19188 GCA_048884945.1 Candidatus Thorarchaeota archaeon
TATTTATCATTCAAAATGATGAGTCTGGAGATTGACATCCTTGGCTGTTTTGATATTGACCTCAACTATCTTGAAGAAAAGGGACCAATTACAGCAGTAGACCGAACGGTTCACCACACACGCTATGTTGCGGACAAGTTGACTAAGAAGAAGCGTGATGACGCGAGAATATTGAAATCGTTTGTCCGAGCG
Source organism: Candidatus Thorarchaeota archaeon (assembly GCA_048884945.1). GTDB lineage: Archaea > Asgardarchaeota > Thorarchaeia > Thorarchaeales > Thorarchaeaceae > SMTZ1-45. Next base: position 12,066 of record JBHLQJ010000023.1, read on the forward strand.
TGTCATGCGTATGGTGATCAATGTGCGGTTGGGAGGATGGGCATTACAGGAGTTTCTCTTGAACTGATAGCGATATTCTCGAAATCCTTGGACTATGCGTTCAATGCTCTTGCACAGCTTGTCAATAAACCACTAGACCCATTAAATCGATCATTGAGTCAGCTTCGAGAAATTTCAACATTCAAAGATGATTACATCATCATAATTGATCCAACTGACTATCAAAGGAATATTGCTTCTAGTTTCACTCCAAGAGCATATGAATGGGTCAAATACAGCATTGGCAAGCTGAGAGAAATTTCCAAGCTTGGTAATGAAAACGAGGTATGTAATTTCTTTTACGAGTCACAAATTCCTACAGATAAATTGCCAGATTGGTTGATGAAACACTCATTCGTTAGGGAGTTCATTTCAGATGGTTCGAAACATTATACAATATTGCGGGACAAACTCTACCGCTTGGCTAGGAGAATACAAAATGCTCTAAAAACTGAGAGAACTGGAGAACCTAGCTTTGGAGAGTCCCTAGCAGAGGTGTATTTTGAAGCAGACCGGTATTCAATTGGACTCTTAATAGAAAAGCATCACATCCCCTCGCAATACCTACGAAGGGGACCACCGCAAAATCTCGTTGATGCGGTAACAGAATTCAAGAAGACTCATGAGAATGTTGAGGTACGAGATGGATTCGTTTGGACAGTCGAGGAGCGTGAGTGGTGTGACTCGCAACTACTTGTTAACAAAATTCTTGAAGAGAATCCAATTGAAGGCTTGAGTTCTACGACTAAAGCAAGTAAAGTATCAAAAAAAGTTCTCAATGTTCTCTATAGGTATGTTGTACCAATCGAGCCTTCATTTTTCGATAGAATAACAAAAGTTAAGGATGGTGACCACGAGAGTTCTCAGTGATTAATCGTGGCAGCTGACAATATTGCTCTGATCTCTCATCCAAAAGCTGACCTCCATAGGATGCCATTTCCTAAACCCCACTTAGAGGCTTTTGAAAATCCACTAAGAACACAAATTGCACTGAAGTATCTTGATCAAATGGGTTTACTTGATATTACCATCCAAGTCAAAGCACCTAAAGCCAAAATAGAAGACACACGTCTTGTTCATTCAGCCTATCTAGTTGATTCAATTATGCTGATGTCAGATTTGGGAACAGGACAACTTGGCGAAGCATCCTATGCTAGTCCGGACTTACTGAGATCTGCTTTATTATCTGTAGGAGGAGCAATAAAGGGAGTGGAGATGGTTGTTTCAGGTAAAGCGACCCATGCATTTTCTTTGATGCGACCTCCCGGACACCATGCCACTTCGTCTAATCCGATGGGGCTTTGTTATTTTAATAATATAGCCATAGCAACTCGTCATGCTCTGAAAAGCAGTGATATCAATAGGGTATCAATCATTGATTTTGATGATCATCATGGAAATGGCACTTCAGAGATATTCTACTCAGATGCTAATGTGCAGATGATATCAATTCATGAATATGATTACGAGAATTTTGGCTTAGGACACTTTTCTGAATTAGGACATGGTGATGCGCGAGGAACAAACATCAATATTCCTTTTCTTGAAACATCACCAAATCAGTCGTATGAAAAATGTATTGCAAAAGTAATCGAGCCTGCAATCAAGAGATTCAGCCCAGATATCATCATGGTTTCAGCTGGATACGATGCACATTATGCTGATCCTGTAGGAAACATGGATGTTGATTCACAGATCTTTTGGAGATTTGGTGAATTCATTCGGAAAATGGTAGAGTCCACTGATGCAAGAGGCTCAGTTTGGGCGCTTGAAGGAGGATATAATCCATTTATCTTAGGTCCATCAATCAGAGCAAGTTTGGAGGGGCTTTTGGGGAAAAAAATTCCGAAGCTTGATGACCAAATAGATAGAGAAGTATACCAACATATCATAGATGCTAATGATGAAATTATAGAAAAAGTGCTTGAAACTGTGAAACCATACTGGTGAAGTCACAATAGCATTCGCAGCTGGTGACATGAACAAGATTTTAAGGTCAGCTGAGTTGGCGGGCGCACTATCAGTCATGGTGGAATTAAACATTGGGTAAGAAAAGAAAATCTGGCGGCCGAAGCAAGGGTAGCTCAGGAAAGAGCGGAACAGTACAATGCTCGAAATGCGGACGTATTGTACCTACTGATAAGGCAAAGAAATATACAAAGAATGTGTCAGCTGTTGAACCTCAGATTGCACGTGAGCTCAGACAACAGGGAAGCTATATTCAGACTAGAAGGGTTACTTCATACTACTGTGTCAGCTGTGCTGTTCATGCAGGTCGAGTCCATATCAGACAGGCTTCTGAGCGAAAAACAGTACCAAATCGTCGCTAACGAATGTATCATGTACGCGCATCTTGCTAAAAGCTCCTATTCATCAGTTGAAGAATGAAACAGCTGGTATCCCAAATGCCAGAGTCCATCATGCTGAGATTTGTGCAACTTCTCCCTCAAGCGTCTCCAAAGGGTGATTTCTTTCTGAAAGACCTTCCAGGTTCCGGAAAAAGAATAGATGTGTTATGTCGTGACTTGGCAGCATGTTTTGAGTGGGGGAGATCGTCATGGCCTAAATCCGACCTTGAACTCATTGCAGTGATTGGAAATTCAAAGATAGTGAAGTTCAAGAATCCCAAGAATCAAGTTCCGCAAGGAGAGGTCGGATGGGCAATTTTGATTAGAGATTCTCTGAAGGGAGAACCGCCCTCATTTGTCGAAGTTACTGATGGAACTGTCGAAGATGTAATTAGGTGTCTAAATCATCTTGAAGGATCCGAGCTGTGGGTCTTAGATGAAAAGGGTGCAAGTCAATTTAAAATTGAATCAACACACCAAATTACTCAGAACAGTTTTATGCTTGGAGACCACAGAGGGTTCGATACTCACTCAGAGAACATCATTTCGCAGTTCAATCTTCCCAGAGTATCACTTGGGAAAAAGAGTTATCTTAGTAGCCACTGTCTTGCCACAATAATCTCAGAGTATGAAAAGAAGGTCAGAATATGTTAGACGACGAAAAATTCAATCCTGCTCAGCAACCAAAAGCAATGACAAGACTTGTGAACAAGCTGACCAAAGAGATGCTCTGGATGTATATTCTTCGCTTGTTACAAGAGAGACCTCACTATGGATATGAAATAAAGGAACTTATCACCAAGCGCTTTGGCTTTTCACCAGCTACTGTAAGTGGGTATGCAATTATCTATCGACTCACAAAGGATGGTCTAATAGAAGAACAAAGGAAAGACGATTCGCCAAGAAAGTACTATTCAATAACAGAAAAAGGCAGTAAAGCAATGTCCGAAGCTAAGGCATTCCTTGGTAAAACAGTGGACATGGTGTTTGATCTAACACCATGATATTGCTTGCCAGTCACTACCGAGATTCGACAGCACGAGCAATCGTATCCGATCGGTGTCTGATTTTGCTTTTATCCATAGAGAAGTTCAGTCCATCATTCTCTACTTTCAGGCTAGCTACTGATGTTGCATAGACTCCACAGTCAATAAGCGGCTCTTCTGAAGCCAACTTAGCCGCGAATGCTGCAAGATAAACTGAACCAACTCCTGATGAATCAATCACTTGCGATGGATAAGAAGGGATGAAGCTAAAGTCGTTTCCATCATAAATCAAGCTACCCTTTTCTCCAAGAGTAATTACACAGACTTCAGAAGCCCATTCAACTATCAGCTCTGCGGCCAGAAAAGGATCGGATTCTCCTGTTATCAACTCTGATTCGAGTTGGTTTGGCTTTATAACATCCAAGTAGCTTTGAGTCTTCTCTGTAACACTAAAATCACGGATGACTTCCAAACGACCCTCTGAGTTTAGTTTTCGTAGTTGTGGATCGAGAAAGACGAGAGCATCAGTTGAATTGCATATCCATTCAACCAATTCTGCACTCACCTCTTGCAGGGATGGACTTAGTAACACAGCCCGTGTGTTTAGAAATTCATCAGGTATATCTCGGATATTGATACGTTCTGGACTTACCAAGGTAGTCATGTTTCTGTTGAGAGTAGGATTACGAATTTCAACTGCATGTTTGTGTTTCGCTTCAATTACAAAATATTCAGGTATGTCTAGCGCATCGATTCCTTCAATGAATTTGTTTTTTAGACTGTCATCAACAGAACTCACTATTGCTATTTGTTCAAGACCAATTTTTGTAGCGGTCGCAGCTGCGTAAACGCAGGGGCTCGAAAGTCGTCCATTGCTGAATATAGGATTTCCAATCACAACAATTTCATACATGCTTGTCTTCACCCTGTTCTTTTTCGGTTATAATTCTCCTTGCATAACTCAATCTCTGAACTACTGTAATATGAGAGAGAATACCAACAATAACAATACACAGAGTGAGGATGTTGGTAATATCAAGCATAACAAAGAAATCGAGTAGAATGGGGATTGGTGAAATGATACTAATCCAGATATTTGTACCCGGGACAGCTAAAAGTAAAATGCCAGCAATAGTGAGTAGTAACTTTTCCTGGCGCTCAGCTATTCCGACAGTACAACTTTCCATGCCTCCCACTGATTCAGCTTTGGCTCTGGTAAAACTAGCCATAATCATTCCAAAGAGCGAAAAGAAACCCCAAAACCATGGTACGAATTTATCGCCTAAATTGTAGGGCCACCAGGGAATAGATACAGCAGATAACGGACCCATCATAAGCCCTACCATGAATAGAAACTCAGCATATCTGTCTAGGGTATGGTCGAAGGTCGCACCAAACTTTGATGCAAGACCTGCTGCACGTGCAACGGCACCATCAAACATGTCCATGATAATTGTGAGTATCATAAATGAAAGTCCTATGATAAGATCGCCAGACGCAAAAAACCAAGCGCTAACTAACGCAACTAATACTGTTAACCCGGTTATCATATTAGGAGTGATTCCAGTACGAGCAAGCGCCTTGCCAACAGGCATCATTGCACGTTGATATCGCTCTCTTAAAGATCCAAGCATATACTTCACTAACCTACTAATGTAAGCCGAATTTCGCCGACTTGTATTCTATTAATAAACGTGTTGTGGGAAGTTTACAGTACACTGATTATGCGTTCGAGAACCCATTCACTACCTAAAAGGTTCAAAAATCCACCTAAACGAGGACCAGATTTTCTAGAAATTAGAATCCTATATAGAACAACAAAGGCACGTTTATCTTTCACACCCGCCAACCGAGCAGCCTCAAAGATTTTGCCTTGTAAGGCTTCATCTTCCAGAGGGGATCCCTTGAGAACCTCAACTACTTTTACTAGGAACTCACGGTCCTTATCAGATAAAGTGTTAACGATCTCATTAGGAACAGCTGCTGGAACCTCAACTCTGTTTCCTTCAGTCCCATACTCTAATGCCCACGTTCTTGCTCTGCTAAGCCTTATCGGAATTAACTCCCTTGCCTCAGAACTGATATCTTCGAGTCCAAACTGCTTTTTGAGGACTTGTTCGCATCGCTCCATTGTTGTTTTAGAACCAAGAATATTCTCTAGTTGAGAGGTGAGAATAGCAAATTTGAATGGAAGTTTTGGTATATATTTCTCGGGAACTTCACCTGTCAAACATAATGGGTAAAGAAGATTAGCAAATTCCTTCTGCTCTCCAGATACCTCTTCAAGACCATAGTAAATCCTCTCGAACCTATCAAACTCATCTACCATTTCGGGTATCCGTTCTGGATGAATATCAATCGCTCTTTCAAGACCAGACTTCAACATCCAGTATCGATATAACTCAGGAGGTGCTATTGAGAGCCAGACTTTAGGACTAAATATAATCCCTTCTGATGTTGCCATATCCCTGCCTCCTATACGTACCCATTCAAATGGAACTTTAACTGGACCTTCCCATTCAAAGATGCGTCTTGATATCTCAAGTCCAGTGTCGAAAGAGCCACCTTTAACCGAGTGGTCCTTTCCGGCTGGCTCACAGGTCACATTAAGCACAAACCATTTGGCAGGCCAATCAATACGCCAGGATAGCTTTACTCGAAGATTATCTAGAGAAGTTTCGGTGCTATAGCCACACGAGGGACATGTGAAGGAAACTTGGTCTGTTTCGGAATTATAATACGTAATCCTGTTTGGAGCAATCTCGCCCTTTGCACCAGCTTGAATTCGACCACAAGATGGGCAAATGACAGAAACAGGGTACCAAGTTTTCATAGCTTCAATATAAGCAGTTTTCTGTTCCTCATTGAAATCACGGGCGACGTATTCGATTAGTATCTCACGAATGGTTTCAGTATTTTTCAAACATGTCCGAGTGGCTTCTAGCATTTCAGGAGTTTCGTATAGCTTACTCTGCCAGATAATCTCTGGATTAACCCCAAATTCAGGGAAAGTATCGATGAGCTCATTAGCAGCATGTGCCCCAAAACTCTGGCAACAACCAAACTCATCGGGCACAGCAGAGTAGGGTTTCCCAACCCATTCATCAAGTGACAAGGATACGCTAGGCGGAAATGACCGTACTGGATCATAATCATCTATTACAAAAAGTGTCAAAGCTTTCTTTCCAGCTTCGAGAAGTTTGCGTTTGATAACATCTGCAATAATTAGTTCACGAACAAATCCAATGTGAATAGTACCACTGGTGCTCTTGCCCGTTGAGATTCTATATACATCAACATCTCGAGCTAGAACTTCATTAACAATATCACTTATCCAGTGTATTGAAAACTCGTCATCCTGAGGTTCTTCAGATGTCATCAAACAGTCCTCATGCGAATCTGAAGTAATAATCTAAAGAACGTTGCCATCAAGATTGGAATTCTGATACTATCAAATCATTTCTTGTTGCAAAGAAGACATAGGTCGGAATTGCTGCTAGTAGAATTACTACAATCATTGTGATTAAAACTGTAAGTATGGATACAGGAAGATATGCCAGGGAGGGGACAGCAGCTTCTGGTATCAATGCATAGATACTGAGCAAAGTACTCACGAATAAAGCGGGAATCCCTGCTCTAAGTCCAACATCCAATCCTTCAGCAATCATCACTTTTGCTAAGAAGGAAGGTTTTGCTCCTACAGACCTCATAATAATGTAGTCACGAAGACGTCCAAAGACTGAAACTAAT